>CAZQSG010000046.1:0-19660 GCA_964595925.1 uncultured Anaerolineaceae bacterium
ATTGGGTGCGATCAATCCTGAAGCAAAAAATGAATATAATGAAGTCTTTCAACGGGATGAATTCTTAACACAGCAGCTAGAAGATCTAACCGCAGCAGAACTTGATCTTCAGGAAATCATTAAAGAATTAAATGAATTGATGAAGAAGGAGTTCAAGAAAACCTTTGATGCGGTGGCAGTTGAATTCGAGGGATTTTTTACTCACCTTTTTGGCGGCGGGACGGCAAGATTGAACATGACTGATGAAGAGAATCCTGCCGAAACCGGGATTGAGATCCACGCAAAACTGCCGGGACGTCGAGAACAGGGACTGAACCTTCTCTCAGGGGGGGAACGAAGTTTGACAGCCGTGGCTCTGGTGTTTTCACTATTGAAAGTGTCACCAACACCTTTCTGTGTTTTAGATGAGGTGGATGCAATGTTGGATGAGTCAAACGTGGGCAGGTTCTGCGATTTACTTAAGGAATTAGGAGACTCTGGAACTCAGTTTATCGTCATTACTCATAACCGCGGTACAATTCAGGCTTCTGATGTGATTTTTGGCGTGACAAAAGGACTTGATTCAGTCAGTCAATTAGTCAGCTTGAGATTGGATGAAGTCAGTGATGATATGATCAGATAATCATTGTATAAAAAAATAAAGGAAACAGAAAAAAAGGTCAGCGATTTAGCTGACCTTTTTTAGTTGAGTTAATTATTTACAATTCGATTTTCAATTTACTCAATTTCGTCAGTAGGAACCTTAGTACCATTTACAGAAAACGTTTCAGCTTCCTGGGTTGCTTTGGCTGATTGAGTGCGTTGTGCATCATAGGGGTTAATTCCGAAGAATACTTCATAGATTTTAGGATCATTGAAAGAGGGCTCTGCTGGTGCAAATTGTGAACGGAGTTCTTCATTAATGATCAAAGAACCTTCGATTGCTGCTCTTTCCTCTTCAAGCCAACTGGCAAACACAGCATTTTTCTTTGATGAAAGTTGTGATTCAGTAATCGGGCGAACATCTTTTCCTAATACCTGGATAATATGATAACCAAAGTCAGACTTGACTGGTTCGCTGATTTCTCCAATCTCTAAAGAGAATGCTGCTTCCTCGAACTCTTTCACCATCATTCCGCGGCCGAACCAACCAAGGTCTCCGCCTTTTTCTGCACTGGCAGTATCGGTAGAGAGCATCATGGCCATGTCTTCAAAAGGAATAGAACCGGCGACAATCTGACCACGAGCGCTTAGCGCACCTGCCTCATCAGGGGTTAGAATATGACGGGCCCAGACCATTTCTTCTTCTGTTGGGATGTCGGATGTTAATGCTTCGAAAACTTTTACCCGCAATTCATTCGCGATCATAAATTTACGGAAATCTTTTTCTTTGATGTTCGCTAATTTTATGTCATTAAGATAATTTGCGTAGTTTTCCTCGTAAAGCTCAAACGTATAAGGTGTTGCGGTAGGAGCTGCAGTGGGTGTTGGTACTGATTCCGCGGTTTCTTCCTCGACAACTTCATCTTCAGTTTCTTCTACGGTTACGGCTTCAGATTCAGCAATTTCTTCTGCAGAGGATGTTGGCGTGATCCAGATTTCCTGGGTGGCATTGAGCGTCGGAAGCAGGATTTCAGTTGGTGTAGGAATTGCTGTGGGGGTTCCCTCTAGATAGAAGCCAAAACCTTCTTGAATGCTTGCTTCAAGTTCTTGTTCGTCGATTGTAATTCCCAGTTCTTCTGCTTTTTTCGCAATGATTCTATCTTCAATCATAATGTTTGTTACTTCTTCACCCAATAATTCTGTACTGGTAAGAAGGCTTGCAATCTGATTGAGTTGATTTTGTTGGTTTCCATCATAGTCACCAAAATAACTTAGGATATTTGAGGTCTGATTGTATTGAGTGAGCAGTTGCCAACGTGTATAGCGTGCCTGTGTTTGGAAGTCTTTTACAGTTATTATTTCGTCGTCAAACTGGGCAATTGCTTTGTTGGGGGTGATAATATATGCATCAACCAGCCCAACGATCAAGATCAGAACAACAACCGCAGCAGCGATGCCGATGCCGATGATCAACTTGCGTTGCTGTTCTACCTCTTTTTTTTGAAGGTGTATTTCTTTTTTATTAGGTTTTGAAGCGGGTTGCTCCACTTGTTTTTTTCTATTATTTGCCATTCTTCTATTTACCTCATGCTTGAGTAATTGACACAAGAGCACAGTGCAGGAACACTATGCCCTTTTGTATCAAATTTGGACCAATTGCGGGTTAGAATTGCCGTCGAGTGCGAGATCGAACAGGGCGATTTTTTGCTTTCTCAATCTGTTCATCTAAGGAACCTTCGGTAAAAGGTAAGAGTGCAATATGGCGGGCACGTTTAATTTCACGTGCAATAGCGCGCTGGTGTTTAGCGCAGGTGCCAGTCTGGCGGCGAGGACGAATCTTTCCATTTTCTGTAATACTACGTCGAAGGAGATCTACATTTTTGTAATCGAGCTTCAGTGTAGGATCGCCACAGAACTGACAAACTTTTGGCCGAGGAGTAAAACGACGATTCCGTCGAAACGGCCGTTTATTGGTTTGGCTTTGTACTGGCATTTTTATACCTCAAATATTAAAATGTTTCTTGATTGAATGTTTCATTGTGTGAATGTCGGTTGCCAAGCAGCATCATTTCATTTGCTACAATTTCGACACTTTTATGCTTTACGCCTTCGGTATCTTCCCATTGACGGGTTTGAAGTCTTCCTTCGATGTATACTTGCAATCCTTTTTTGAGAAGTTGATTGCAAGTTTCGGCCAGACCGCCCCAGGCGATGACATTGAACCATTCAGTTTCAGTTTTGCGTTCACCATCTGGAGTGGACCAATTACGGTTTGTAGCTACAGAAAAGGTGATTACTGGACGTCCTGATGGGGTGTACCTCATTTCTGGGTCACGACCCAGATGCCCGATAATCATCACTTTGTTCAAACCGCGGTTCATACTGATAAATCCTTCCAGATGATGTGATAATAACGCTAAAAAGAGCTATTCTGTTTCCAAAGTGGGTTGATCTTCTTCCACTTTGATTGTCAAGTAGCGCATGATTGATTCAACAAGCTGCATGTTGTGCTCAAGTTCAGTGACCTTTTCTGGATCAAGCTGAATATTGTAGAGCATATACTGCCCTTCTCGCTGTTTGCGAATAGGGTATGCCATTCGACGTTTTCCCCACTTATCTTCACTTACAACAGTGCCGCCAAGATCATTGATCCAGCCTTTAATTCTTTCACAAATCTCATTGAAAGCATTTTCGTCAAGATCAGGATGAACAATGAAAACGAATTCATAATTACGCATAATTTAGAACCTCCTTCCCACGGGATTTGCCCTTAGCAATTCTATGCGTTTGATGTTCTAAGGGCGGAAAGGCAGAAATATAATATTTTACTGCCACTAATAACAAAGGGTAAGTCTATCATGGAGTGATTGTTTTGAACAGGGACAATCCACCAAAGGCCCAGACGTCTCCTTTGGTGGATTGTAGAAAATTTTCAAGTATGTATTATTCAAATAAACCCCTGAGTACTTCTTTTGCTTTTTCCAACTGGTTATCACTACCATCTGTTTCATAGGCATCCACATCAAATTCAACGACTATATCAGGCTCAAGACCTATTTCATGGATCAGTCGTTCGTTAGGAGTTAACCATTTGGCAATTGTGATGCGTACGGCACCCTGGTTTTCAGATAATGGGATGATGTTTTGAACTGAGCCTTTCCCGTAAGTTGTCGTACCAACCAAAATCCCGCGTTCATAATCCTGGATAGCACCTGCTGTAATTTCTGAAGCTGAAGCGCTTGTATGATCCACCAAAACAACCAGGGGAATATCAGGTGCAGAACCACCGGGTGTAGCTGACCAGGTTTCACGATCCCCATTGCCATCTTCTTCATATAGAATCACCTGGTTGGACTCAAGAAATTCAGAAGTGACGTTGACGGCTGTATATAAATAACCACCGCCATTTCCGCGAAGATCAAGAATTAATCCTTTTGGGTTTTCCTTTTTTAACTGGTCAATGGCATCGCTGAATTCTTCAGTGGTTTCCTGTCCATAGCTAAATAAATGAATATAGGCAATATCATCATCCAGCATTTCATATTCAACACTGGGAACTGTAATTTTCGATCTTGTGATTGTGATATCAATCGGGGCTTCTTCGCCTTCTCGTTCAACAGTCAGGATTACTTCCGTCCCAGAAGGGCCGAGTATCATTTGTAAGGCTGCACTTGGGTCGGTGTCTGATAAATCCAGTCCATCAATTGCAATAATTAGGTCTCCTGGTTTGACGCCAGCATTTTCAGCGGGACTGCCTTCCATTGGATTGATAATTGTGATGTAATCACCACTGGTATCAACCCATGCGCCAATCCCCTCATAGGATCCATCTTGCTGCATGTTGAGCTGCTGAAAATCATTTGGATCAAGGTAGCTGGAATGTTTATCACCTAAAGCATCCATCATTCCATCAAGTGCACCCTGTAATAAGACTTCATCATCAACGGGTTGATTTACATAAAGTTCATGGACAAGATGCCAAGCTTCTTCTAAAACGTCAAATACATCAGAAAACTCAGAAGGTGAAATAGGGGTGAGTTCCGCTTCTTCCAGCGGTTCATTTTCTGGTTTCTGTGTTTCTGTTTCGTTCTCTGCCGCTTCTTCTTGCTCGTTATTGATGACTGAAGGGGTGGTAATGAGTTGTTCCTGAAGTATTTGAGTTATCTCATTGTTGTTATTATTTGGGATTAGCCATCCAACGAGAATGCCTCCGGAAAACACACCCCCCATTAAAATTAATATTGTGATAATTGCAAGAATCCATTTTAACGTTTTAGACATTTGGATTACTCCTATCGTATTGAAAAAACATCCAAAAAAGGTTTATTTTGGGATAATTATACTCATGGTTTATTAACCATTGATAAGAAGAATGAATAAAGGAGTGGATTACTTTTGAGACTCTGAATCTGGTTTATCGAAATCGTCTCCTTTATTCCGATTTAATAAAGCATTCGCTTCATCAGTCAGTTTCTTAATGTGCTCTTTTAAATCATGTGAATTGTGTTTGAAAATTCTTTGTGTTTTTGTTGTATTCAATCGTGCTAACCAGTCAGCTTGATGGATTCGGTTTGATTTTCTCCGTTTTCTTGCCGTTTGAACAAGCAGAATTGCAGCCACTAGCAGGATTAAGAAAAGTAATATGATGGAAGGCATTGAAAAATTATGCATTATTTCTGGTCATCCTGGTATCACCTGGGGTAGATCTGTGAGATTGATGATCGTTGCATGAGGCGAATCGATTTTTATTGTATTCGTATTTGGCAGTATTGTGTAAATACCAAGTTGTTTCGCTTGATTTAAGTTTTTTATTGAATCATCAATAAAGATGCATTCCTCAGGAAGTTGCCCGATTTTTTTCAAAGCAATGTCAAAAGCTTCTTTCATTGGCTTGCAGGAGGGAAAAATATCCATGATTCCGATGATACCTACAAATTGATCTTGAATGCCGAGATGATTTAAAATTCTATTAGCATGATTTGTGTCTGAGTTTGTGAAGATATATTTTTGATGCGGCAGACTTTGCAGCATTTCTTTTATTTTTGGGTCAGGGACTAATCGATCTAAGACAGGAATATCATGGACAAAATTCAGGTATTCTTGGGGATCAATATGATAATGTATGACTAATCCCCGTAAAGTGGTTCCATAAGTCTGGTAATACTGGTTTCGAATACCTGATACTTGCTCGTGGGAGATTCCAATCTTTTCAATCATATAGGTGTGGATTCGGTCACTGATCATATCCCATACGTGGCTAGAAGGAGGATAGATCGTGTCATCCAGATCAAATATAATTGTTGAATAGGCCATAAGACTTAATGTTATTTCCTTTTTGAAGATTGAGAAGGCAGAATCCGAAAGGGTGGAACCGAAATTTCAAATATATCACAGATTCTTGAATCTAACATTCTGGACCGAATCCTGGGGTCAATTTCATTAATATTTTGTGCAGATGTAATTACTGTTGGAAGTTCTGCATTATAGCGGTAATTAAAGACTTGATATAGCTTTTCTCTTGCCCAGGGGGTAGCACTTTGAGTGCCTAAGTCATCTAATACAAGTAGATGAACGGCACGTATCTGATCAAAGAGTTTATCGTATGAGATATTGCTTGCGGGATTAAATGTAGCGCGGAGGTGGTCAAGAAGGTCAGGTACGGTGACAAACATAGGAATTCCGTTTTGTTGAGGTTGAGCATTCGCAATCGCTGCCGCAAGGTGAGTTTTTCCGGTTCCATAAGCACCTAAAAGCACAATCCAGCCATCTGGCTGTTTGGCGTATTTTTTACAGGCTGAGTTAACATTTTTAAGATTACGTATTTGATCTTTGGTTAGCCCACCTTTTTCACGTAAATTAAAGGATTCAAAAGTCTGTTTATTATGAATTTTCAGCGAGGAAAGCTGAATGCTATCCGCTGTTTCTGCGAAGGGCGATCGGTAATCGGGGGCTGTAATTCTGACCTGATTGACAATATCGCGATCCTCAAGACGAGAACGGATGCGGCCATCCATTTCATCAAGGTGTTGATTTGTGGTCACAACTGTTGGAATGCGATTGGTGTAGCGGTAATTGATGATCTGGTACAGTTTTTCTTTAGCCCATTCTGTGGCGTTTTGAGTACCAAGGTCATCCAATATTAACAAAGGAATTTGCCGAATACGTTCAAATCGCTCTTCAAATGGTTCAGTTTCCTGGCCGTAAGCATAACGAAGCCAATCTAAGAGATCAGGCACGGTAGTAAACAGTGTTGGGATGCCATTGGCGACAGCATCATTGGCAACTGCGGCGGCAAGGTGAGTTTTACCACAGCCATATGTTCCCATTAACAGTAACCAGTTCTGTCGGTTTCTAGCAAAAAGCATTGCCTGGTTTAAAGCCAACTGCAATGAATCGGATTGATCTGTCCTGATTCCTGTTCGCCCGTCAGGGCTGAATGAATCGAAGGTTTTATCCTGGAATGCGTTCAGGTTACTCATGTTGAAAAGTTTTTGGCGCTGAATTTCAAGGTACCGTTGTTCTGCGCAGCTGCATAGTTTGCTTTTCCCAAAATCGGGATGATCCGTATCAACATTGAAATAAACAAACCCAACCCCATGACAAATTGGACAATTCTGATCTCCTAATAATTTGGAAGGTGAAGGATTAGTGCTGGATGAAGTCGTCGAATTCTCCCTTTGTATGGATTCGGCCATCTTTCGAATTACCTCGTCGAGTGTTGGCATTTTTCCCTTCTTTCTTCCAGGATCGCAGGATACCTTCAATGTATCTCCATTTGCGGATATTGCCCTGGACGGCAAGATGTATGGCTTCTTCGACCCATTGGGTGGAATACTCTTCTTCTGAGGCTTTAATATCTTCTGCGAGCAAGGGTGTCAGAGGGCCAATATTTTCTTCATATATCTCATAAATTGTTTTCTTTGAGATATATGGTTTTTCTGGTGGCAGGTGATCTGTTTCACTGGGCTGCCAGCTTCCATTTATTAATGCTTCTAAGACCGCCCTGCTGCGGGCAGTATTTAGAAAGTAAAGAGTGATTTTTTTATTGCGCTTTGGATGTCCTCTGAGGAGGAAACCATTTTGAACAACTTGAGAAAGGATATTTTTAACTCTCATTGCGAAATCTTCCATTCCCAGCCCAGTTTTCAAAATTTCTGATTCAAATATTTCTTCCTCTTGCAAGTATCTTATAGAACTTTCCTGGGTGTTTAATGCCCAGAAAAAGAAAAGGATGAGTTTAATTTCATCTGCACTATTTAATAAATGCAAACCATCAGTAAAAAACAGTTCAGGGATTTTGATTGATTCTAATTTACCAGGGGGGAATCCCTGAAACGGGTTCATTGTTTATCTCTCTTCAGGGGCCGAGGGTAAATTGTCAAAACTGGCGGATTCGGGACGGAACAATAGTTCAATACCGGAATGTGTCGGGCCATTACGATGTTTTGAGATAAGGATTTCAGCCTTTGTAAATCGTTCATCAGAAGAATCGTCTGCGGAAGGCCGGTGGATGAACATTACAATGTCCGCATCCTGCTCAAGTGAACCTGATTCGCGAAGATCAGAAAGAACCGGGCGTTTATCTGCTCGCTGTTCAACTGCACGTGAAAGCTGCGCTGCTGCAAGGACTGGTACATTGAGCTCACGAGCCAAGAGTTTTAAATTTCGTGAAATATTGGACACTTCCTGTACACGGTTTTCATTACGGCGGTCACCTGTCATCAATTGCAAATAGTCAACCACAATTAAGTCCAGGTTATATTCCATGTGCAGTCTGCGGCATTTAGTGCGAAGTTGAAGAGGGCTGATGCCGGGAGTATCGTCCAGGAAAAGTCGAGAATGGGTAAGATTATTGATTGCAAAAACAAATCGATCCCAATCATCACCATTCAAGCGCCCAGTACGAATGTTTTTCATGTCAATATTCGTCTCTTGAGCAAGCATACGTTGAACGAGTTGCTCATTGGCCATTTCAAGAGAGAAATAGGCAACGGTTTTCTTATGGATGATTGCTGCATTTTTTGCGACTGTGACCAGAAAACCTGTTTTACCCATGCCAGGACGTCCTGCAACTATGAGCAGATCTGATTTTTGAAGTCCACCGAGCCAGCGGTCCAAATAAGTTAACCCTGTGGGAACCCCTGTAATTTCAGTATCCCGATTTGCTAGAGCTTCAACCTGATCATAGACATTACTCAACACTTTATCTAATGGAATCAGGTCGCGTTGAATGCGCTTTTCGCTAAGACTGAAAATCGCTTTTTCAGCTTCATTAAGTACAGTATCGACACTCTGGTTCTCATCCACCGCTAATTTGGCCATCTGGTTCGCGGCGCGTATCATGCGGCGTCGAATTGCGTTATTGTGGACAATTCTGCCATAATAATTGGCATTCAGGGTAGTTGGTGTTTGATTGACCAATCCGCTGAGGTACGTTACGCCGCCGACATCATCCAGTTTATTGATCTTATTTAATTCATCATTGACGGTCAGAATGTCGATAGGGTTTTTTTCTTCTGCAAGCGTTTGAAAACATTCCCAGATCATACCATTTCTGCGAATATAAAAATCATCTTCACTCAATGTTTGAATAAGATCGTAATAAACCTCGGGATCCAATAATACAGAGCCCAAAACCGCTTCTTCTGCCTGTCGATTATGAGGCGGTCCCTGGAGGTATGATGATTGTGATGGCTCTTGTTCAGCTGGAGGTTCTAAGAACTCAGGTACAAAATCTGTCATGAATTCCCCTCGCTAATTATCAGAAGAAGATTCATCTTCTTCTGAATCATCCGTGTCAATATTAAGATTATCTAAAAAATCTTCAAAAACGGAGAGTCTTTCTTCCTCTTCAACTTTAATGGTTTCGTTAGCTTCGGAGGAACCTGGCTCTGATTCGTCATCTTTTGATAAATTTTCTTCAGGAATAATCCCTGCGCGGTCAAAAACATCTTCAGAAACAAAAATCGGAATGTCCTTTCGTGCTACCAACGCCAGTGCATCAGAAGGACGGCAATCTATTCTCTTTTCTTCTTCGGTTTTCTCATTGATTAAAACAAGGTCTGCGTAGAAAACATCTTCACGCATGTATTTTATTTCAACATGTCCAAAACGAAAGCCAAAATCATTAATTAAATTCAAAATAAGATCATGGGTTTGTGGACGCGATATTTCGATGTGTTGCAGGCCGATCGTGATTGACTCTGCTTCAAACGGTCCAATCCAGATCGGCAAATATCTTTCTCTATCCAATTCACGAAGGATAACAATGCGTTGCTGGTTTGTGAGGCTGACGCGAATGCTTTCAATCATTACTTCGATCATATGAATATCACAAGTCCTTCCAAATAAAAGTAATACGAATGGCCACAATAAAGATGAGATATAATGGCACATTAATCTATTTAATCATACCGCAAAAAATCGTTTCAGAATACAAGAAATATATTGAATTGTACCTGAAACCGGAAGTGATTCATCTATCATTCGCCTAAACAGGATTAAAATATGAATTCACCAGGTTAGGAGAAATGAATCATCGACTTGGTTTCTTAAGTTTTCGTGTATAATAATTTAAGATAGATTGATCTTAAATTATTCGGACCCACAAAAGATCACTAGGCAATTTCCGGTTTCTAACTATTCCACCTCATTGGGGTTCTAATGGACACAAAAGTTCTATTACTTGAAAGAAAACATGCCAGTTTACCAAATTTCACGGCAGGGTTAATTCGCAAGAAGTATAAAGTTGCAACGGTAAAAAGTGGTGGAGCAGCGTTAGAGGAAATGTTAAGCTCGGATTTTCACCTTGTTGTTGTAAATGCAGCTTCGATGCGAACAACCGGAAAGCGAATTTGTCACTCAATACAAACGAGATATGGTGAAAAGCATATACCAATTATTCTGGTTGTAGAAGTACCATTTAAATCGAGCGAATATGTAGATGCAGATGTGATTCTTGTTCTCCCTTTTACATTGCAGAAGTTAATTAATCGTATTCGACCGTTTGAGCCCAGTGAAATGAAGAATGTTATTAAGGTTGGAGAGATTGTCCTTGACTTAAATTATCGAAGCGTTCAGCATAAAGGAATTAAAAAGTCCTTAACGCCACGCCTGATCGCTCTGTTAAAAATTCTAATGGAACATTCGGGTGAAGTTGTTAAACGAGAAGATATTTTTCGTGCAGTTTGGGAGACGGATTTCATTGATGATATGAGGACATTGGATGTACATATCTCCTGGCTGAGACAGGCTATCGAAGAAGATCCACGTCATCCAAAATTGATAAAGACAGTCCGTGGGGTGGGGTATAAACTTGTTGCTGTTTAATTGAGCTGGAATTATTAGATTAACATGTTTCTCGGCTAACGGATTTTGTAAAAAATTGAACAGGGTTTCTCCAATACTTTTAATAACTTGACTTGTGACTGAAACTTTCGTTATAATGATTTCAAAAAATAATATTTAGATGTCTGCCTGGAAAAAATAACTGATCCAGCAATACAGAGAGCTAATGCCTGGTGAAATTTAGCTTGTAAAATCAGTTTTATCCATTTCAGCACTCCATCAATGGAGTTGGCATGTTTCTGGAGGATTGTTTGGTAGAGAATGCCTCACAATGTAAAGAAACCGGTTGAACCGTTATCTCGTATGTTGAGATTGAATGAAATTTTCATTCAATGAAAACAGGTGGCACCACGAAATACCCTTCGTCCTGTTGTGGGAAGGGTTGTTTGTTTTAAAATCGTATCAATTGAATTTGATGAAGTAGGAATTGGTCGGTTTGTAAAGCAGGTGTCAAAAGTAGTAAAGTGGTTTATGAGGAGAGATAATGATAGATCTAAATTTGATTAGAAGCAATCCAGATTTTGTTCGAGAAGCATTGCGGCGGCGCGCGATGAATAGTTCAGTAGTCGATGACGTGCTTACATTGGATGTAAAACGGCGCACTATTGTTACAGAAGTCGAAGGATTAAAAGCAGAGCGAAACCGAGTTTCAAAGGAAATTGGGAAACAAAAAGATCAAGAAGCGCGACAGTTAAAAATTACTGCCATGCGTGAAGCGAGGAATAAGATCAGCCATTTGGATGAAGAATTACGCATTGTTGATCAGCAATTAAACAGCACTCTGGCAGGTATTCCGAATATTCCAGACCAGGATGTTCCGATTGGGAAAGATGATTCTGAGAATATTGTTCTGCGGGTTGTGGGAGAAAAACCACAATATAATTTTGAACCAAAACCACATTGGGAGCTTGGTACAGAACTTGGAATTATTGATTTTGAGCGCGGAGTGAAGATTACAGGGTCACGGTTTTATATATTAAGTGGCGCTGGGGCGCTGCTTCAACGGGCTTTGATTTCTTATATGCTTGATCTTCATATTCGACAGGGCTACACTGAAAAATATCCACCTTTTATGGTTCGTGAAGCAACATTATATGCTTCCGGGCAGTTACCGAAGTTTGTTGATAATCTTTATCATGATGTTGAAGATGATCTCTGGATGCTGCCAACTTCTGAGGTGGCATTGACTGGCATGCATATGAATGAGGTTCTGGACGAGGTTGATCTTCCTTTGCGATATACTGCTTATACGCCTTGTTTTCGACGTGAGAAAATGAGTGCAGGGAGAGATGTTCGTGGAATTAAACGCGGTCATCAATTTGATAAAGTAGAAATGTATTCTTATACGCATCCTGAAAACTCAGAGGCTGAACTAGAGAAGATGGTCGCAGATGCTGCTGAAACCTGCGAGAAATTAGGGTTGACCTATCGGGTTGTACAACTTTGTACTGGCGATTTAAGTTTTGGGGCTCGAAAGGCTTTTGATCTCGAGGTTTGGGCACCCGGCTGTGGTGAATGGCTTGAGGTTTCTTCTGTATCGAATGTTGGAGATTTTCAGGCACGCAGGGCAAACATCAAGTTTAAGCCAACAGAGAAAGGCAAAAAACAGTATCCTCATACATTGAACGGTTCGGGCTTAGGGATGCCGCGGGTGCTGATAGCTGTGATGGAGACCTACCAACAGGAGGATGGCAGTATTCGGATTCCTGATGTGTTGAAGCCATGGATGTCTAATGTGGGTGTAATAACGTCAGGCAAAGCTTGATGTTGATGCGGCATGAATAGCTGCGAAAGCATATCATCGACGGTGGTTCCGAAATCTGCAAAAAGACCATGTCTATCATGAAAATAGGTGTTTCCGATGGTACCGGCAGGGTTGACAAATTAAGTTTGCCTTGCTATAGCTGACGCAGGAATTATTAGAGTATTAAGAAAAAAGGTTTTTAGATATGCAGATCAAAGCGAATGGGTTTTCTTATACATATAGAGTGAAACCTCCAACGAGATTGGATTCGTAAATTAATTATTTACGTGTTTTGTAATATTAGTTGTCATCCTGCGGAAGTCTACAGGGGATATTTATTTTTTCAGCAATCGAACCATTTCTCCAGCGTGATAGGATGAGCGAACCAGTGGAGCGCTCTCAACACCCTTGAAGCCAATTTCAATGCCATACTTGTATAGTTCTTGAAACTCTTCTGGCGTATAGTAGCGGTCAATGGGCCAATGATGGCGGCTGGGTTGTAGATACTGCCCGATCGTCAGAAGATCAACATCCCATTCACGCAGCAACCGCATAGCTTCTTTGACTTCCTCAATCGTTTCACCCATTCCGACCATAATACCTGATTTCGTTAGTGCTTCAGGATATAACTTCTTAGCATTGACGAGAGTGGCTTGTGACCATTCCATCCGTGCCTGGGGTTGAATATCTTTTGAGATACGTTCAACAGTTTCAAGATTATGGTTTAAAACATCTGGTTTTTCGTCCATGACAATTTTCAATGCTTCAATGCTGCCTTTAAAATCGGGAATCAGCACTTCGATAGAACAGCCGGGTTGTATTTCACGGATTCTTTTTATGCAGGCTGCAAAAATCGGTGCACCACCGTCTTCCCGCTCATCTCGATTGACAGATGTGATCACAGCATGACGCAGGTTCATCGTTTTCACAGCCTGTGCCACTCGTTCTGGTTCATCCCAATCTAATTCTCCAGGTTTTCCATGTTTGATATTACAAAAACGGCAGCTTCGTGTACATACATCTCCAAGAATTAGGAAAGTTGCTGTTCCGCTGTTGAAACATTCACCCATGTTGGGGCAGCCAGCTTCTTCACACACTGTATGCAGGTGTTGTCCCCGAAGCATATGTTCAATTTTCTCATAGGTTTGCCCGACCGGAGCTTTGACGCGAATCCATGGTGGGCGTCGTTTAGGGCTGCTGTCGATGTGTAATTTTTCTGGGTCAATGCGGTCTCTTACTGGAATATTCGTCATGCCTGCTCCGTTTTTTTTGGTTTGAAAGTAACTTTTCTAAAATGAAAATTTTTTTCGGGTGATTAAAATCAGAAATCGGTTTCGATTTTAACACCAGATGAGTTAAAATTATACTCTATCGTTCTCAAGAAAGTGTTTAGCGGAATTTGAGGTAAGAATGTTATATCTGGTTGCAACACCGATCGGAAACCTGGGGGATATTTCACTTCGCGCGTTAGAAGTATTAAAAGCTGCTGATTATGTCGTTAGTGAAGATACCCGCCACACCGGGATATTATTACATCATTTCGAAATAAAAAAACCTCAAATTTCATTTTATGAACAGAATAAAGAAAAAGCGCTGCCGCGTATTATTGGGCTTCTCAAGTCGGGCAAAACAATCGCGATGGTGACTGATGCTGGCTCACCATCTATTTCTGATCCGGGTTTTTTGTTGGTTCGTAAAGCTATCGAAGAAGAATTGGAAATTACCTCGATTCCGGGAGCAGCGGCTTTGATTCCCGCCCTGACTCTCTCTGGTTTGCCGGTTCACAGCTTTACTTTTCGGGGGTTCCCACCTCATAAGGGTGGGCCGCGAAAGCGATTTTTGGCAGTCGACAAAGATTCTCCCCACACTTTAATTTTCTATGAGAGCCCCTATCGTCTGGAAAAGTTTCTGCGGGATGCTTTAGAAATTTATGGAGATAGGAAGGCTGCGATTGCGAATGATTTAACAAAAAAGTTTGAGCTTGTTAAGCGTGGTCTGCTCTCCGAGTTGATTGAATATTCGGTTGAAGTGAAACCGCGTGGTGAATATACTGTTGTGATCGCTGGAACGGAAGGATAGGTAGATGCATCACTTTTTTCTTGGGCCTCCATGCATACAGGAAAATCTGGTCATTTTCCCTTTTGCTGTTTCAAAACAAATTCGACGAGTGTTGCGATTGAAAGAAGATGGATTGGTAATGGTGTTGGATAATGCTGGAAATCAGTACCTAACTCGTCTGGAATTTGGGCCAGATATGGATGTTATCGGGCATGTAGAAAGTGTTCAACCTGCGCGAGGAGAATCAGAGGTTGAAAGCTGGATCTATCTCAGTTTGAGTCAGCGTGAGAAGATGGAATGGGTGCTGCAAAAGGGTACAGAGCTGGGAATGACGGGTTTGGTGCCAGTGATCTCCCAACGCAGCCTGGTCCAGGATGCGCGCGTGACCGAAAAAAAACGTGAACGCTGGGAGAGGATTCTCAAGGAAGCTGCTGAACAATGCCATAGAGGGCATATTCCTGATTTAGGAAGAACTCTCAGTTTTGACAAGGCGTTGACAGATGCCAATGAACGGGTTGATGTGGTTCTTATTGCATCGGTAACAGAAGGGGCTCAATCATTTCGTTCGGTTCTTCAGGCTAGTGCTGGGAAACGTTATGCGGTTTTTATCGGTCCGGAAGGTGGATTCTCACCTGAGGAAGTTAAGGCTGCCCTGGCAATGGGCTGCATTCCGGTTTCAATGGGTGAGCGTGTACTCCGAATGGAGACAGCTGCCATCACAGCTGTTGCGCTTATTCAGTACGAATTGAGTAAGGAATGAAACAGCACACCTGTGCTGAGTTTCATTTAGACCGATCTGTGAACGATAAATCGTAATTAGTCTTCTGATGTTGAATCGGGTGAACCGTAATCAAGCACATCACGAATCTGTGTGGTGGGGTGTGGTGCACCAATTATTCCCATATTTTGGAGCGTGTCGATCATCCGGGCTGCACGGGTGTAACCGATTCTTAACCGTCTCTGGAGCATTGTTGTGGATGCGCGTTCTTCTCTTCGGACAACATCGATGGCCTCTTCAAGTAATGCGTCTTGTTTCCTCTCGATATCCCAGAGGTTTCCCTGTTGAAGGTCTGTGGTTTGCTTGAGAGTGCTGTCTGCCCTGGATCGAGTTTTCCGGGAAGACTTTTTTTGTTTTCCTTTTGAACCTTTCACTGAAGCATTTCGCCAATAATTTACAATGGCATCAATTTCTTTATCAGAGAGATAAACACCCTGAAGGCGGCTTGGAGTAGCCATATCAGGTGGTTTAAAGAGCATGTCCCCTTTCCCCAGCAACCTTTCAGCGCCGTTTGAATCCAGAATAACACGGCTGTCAACGCCTGTTGCGACATTGAAGGCAATCCGCGCGGGGAAGTTGGCTTTGATCAATCCTGTGATCACTTTAATTGAGGGGCGTTGGGTTGCAAGGATGAGATGAATGCCTGTAGCACGGGCTAATTGTGCCAATCGCGTTATGGCAGCTTCAGTTTCACCAGGAGCGGTCATCATTAAATCGGCTAACTCATCAATTACGATCACGATGTGAGGCATATAATCCTCTGGCCGTTTCAGGTTATATCCGACCAGATTGCGGGCACCGACTTTGGAGAATTTATGGTACCGGGCTTCCATTTCACGCATGATCCATTGGAGAGCGTTTACAACTTTTCCCATATCTACCACTACAGGGGCTAAGAGGTGAGGAATACCATTATAACCAGTGAGTTCAACACGTTTAGGATCAACCAATACTAATCGTAAATTGCGTGGACTGTTATAAAGCAGAAAATTACAAAGGATGGCATTGATGCACACCGATTTACCAGAACCAGTGGTGCCGGCAATCAGCAAGTGAGGCATGGTTTTTAAATTCGCAGCAATTGAACGCCCGGTAACATCTTTTCCGAGGCCGAAACGCAATGGAGAGTGTATTTCTCGGAAAGATTGGCTTTCGATGACTTCCATAAGGGAGACGGGCTGCGCTTTTGGGTTTGGTACTTCAATGCCGATATAGTTTTTTCCGGGTACAGGAGCCTGAATACGCACACTTTGTGACGCAAGAGCCATTGTCAGGTCATCGGCTAATGAAACAACTTTGTTGACCCGCACTCGAACGCGATCTCCACCTCGTTTCTCGTTGAAATCAGGTTCAATGCCAAATTGCGTAACGCGCGGGCCATGGTTAATTTCAACGACATGTCCGGGAGCTCCTAACAACTCTAATGTTTCCTCGATGATTCGAGCCTGTTCTTCTACCTGGGTAAAGTCTTCTTCGAATTCAGGTGCGGGGCGGAGCAGTTCTTCAATTTTTGGATGCTCCCATTGCTGATCAGGTGGAGGAGTATTGATTGAATTTGAGAACTCATCTTCCGGTTCTGTGTTTGTTTTCTTTTTCTTTGCGGGGGTTTCTTCTTGAGTCTTTTCTGGCTTTCCATTACTTTTTCCAATCTCTGTGATTGGTTTAAACACGGCAGGAAGATCGTCAGGAATATCAATTTCATCCTTGGTACTCAGGCGTTCTTGGGCTAAACGATTTTCGCGTCGAGTATTAAATTTTTCTTCTAACACGTTAATAGAAGGTTGAATCCATGACCAGATGCGCACAAAGGGAAGATCAAAGGCAAGCACCAGTCCACACCACAACATGAAGATAGCGAACAGAATGGCAGCCGGAAAGCCCAACCAATTAACGAGAGGAATTGCAAAGAAGCCGCCGAGTACACCACCTCCCTGCCCTGTTTCAATGGATGCCAGGAAAGTCATAGCAGCGAAATGGAACCAGGTGAGGATGTTTAGATAGAGAAGAAAGATGCCTGTGATACGTTCTGGTGTGAGTGAGGGAATTCTCTCAAAACGACGTAAAACAAGCCACAGTCCAAATATCAGGAAAATGAAAGTAAGTATATAAGCAGCCCAACCAACAACGCGCTGAAGGAAAAGGCTCCAGGCACTGAACAGGTTGGTGGAATCGACAAATATGAATCCTAACAGAGAGAGCATTCCCAGTAGAATGAGAAGTATGCCAATGAAGTCGAGTCTTTGATCCAGAGTGATATTATGAAGGCTCTCACCGATTCCTGCCAGGAATTTCTGGAATATGTTCGGGGGTGCTTTTCTGGATCTCGAAACCCTCTTTTTACTTGTAGTTCGTTTCCTTGAATTTGGAGTGGATTTTTTTCTTGTAACCATATCGCTAGTATATCATTTTCATTGAAAATTAACCGATGGTAGAAATCGCCATATTCTTTGCTTGTACCTGTTTGTAGCTCATGATAAACTGATTGAAGGTTGAATATTATAAATTGAGAGGTACTATGCCTGAAACACTATACCTGATTGATGGACATGCCCTGGCTTACCGCATGTATTTCGCACTGTCGAGTGTTGGCGGTGATCGGTTTACGACAAAAGATGGTGAGCCAACGGCTGGTGTGTATGGCTTTATTAATGCACTTGTTCGATTATTGGAGAAGGAAAAACCTGAATATCTAGCGGTTGCTTTTGATGTTGGCAAGACCTTTCGGGACGATATTTTTCCTGATTACAAAGGAACTCGAGAAAAAATGCCGGATGATTTGCGAGGGCAAATTAAAAGGATTAAAGAAATTATTGATGCCTTTGGTTTTCCACGTTTAGAAGTTCCCGGATATGAAGCGGATGATGTTTTAGGAAGTGCCGCAAAATATGCTGTCCAAGAAGGGCTGGGTGTAAAGATCATTACGGGAGATCGTGATTTATTGCAACTTGTCGAAGATCGCGTTATTGTGAATCTACCATCACGACGAACTTCAGAAACCATTGATTATACGGCTGAGAAGGTAATAGATTACCTTGGTATTCGAACAGATCAGGTTGTTGATTATAAGGCCTTGGCAGGGGACAGCTCCGATAATATTCCTGGCATTCGAGGTGTTGGCGATAAAACAGCCAAGAAGTTGTTGGCTGAGTATAATCATTTAGATAATATCTATCAGCATATCGAAGAAATTGCACCTCGTTACCGAACAAAACTCGAAGCAGGGAAAGAATCGGCTTATATGAGTTATGATCTTGCCCGGATTCGCACCGACGTTAAATTTCTCCTTGATTTGGAAGCTGCCCGCACAAACCAAATAAATTTACCTGAGGTTTTGGAGATTTTTCAAACACTTGAGTTTCGGGCACTTACTCAACGGGTGAAACGGCTGTTTGGGAGTTCGGCTGCCGAAAAAAATATTCCGAAAGAAGAACAGCAGCTTTCCCTTTTTGCAGAGAATACCAGCAAAACACGAATCGGTGTTTCTTCTCAAACACAGCATGAAGTTCGGATTGTCAATTCGGTTGAAACCCTAAATCAGATGTGTGCGGATTTGGATAAAGCGAAATTAATTTCTTTTGATACAGAAACGACAGGCAAAGATCCGATGAGGGCCGATTTGGTGGGGATTTCTTTTGCGGTTCGTGCTGATGTTGGTTATTATATCCCGGTGGGGCATAATAATGAGGAAAACCAATTATCTGTTGAAGACGTTATTGAAGCAATTCGACCTGCGATGACAAATCCAGCCATTGGAAAAATTGGACATAATCTGAATTACGATGTGTTAATGCTGGCTCAAAGTGACTTATCGGTTGAACCGCTGGTATTTGATACAATGATTGCTCAATGGCTTCTAGAACCCGCAGGCCGCCATCTTGGATTGAAAACGATGGCAGATGAAATATTGGGGATACAGATGATCCATATTGAAGAACTGATTGGCAGTGGTAAAAAGCAAATCAGCATGGCAGAAGTTCCTGTTTCAGTGGTAGCTCCTTATGCTACAGCTGATGCAACGATTCCACTTCTCTTGATGAAAAGCCAGGAACCAAAATTGGAAGCAGTCAATGCTCGATCTCTCTTTGATGAACTTGAAATTCCATTAATTCATGTATTGGTGGGAATGGAACAAGCGGGTATTAAACTTGATA
>CAZQSG010000047.1:0-19255 GCA_964595925.1 uncultured Anaerolineaceae bacterium
CGTTAGTGAACTATAACACGATTGTCATTTTTCCATTTCACGCTGAACCAGCACACTTATGGGCCTACCAGGAATCAAACCTGGCACAAACTGATTATGAGCTTCATGATTTGGGGCTATAAAAAAAAGATAACTGAACATATTTATCAAAGGGTATCTTTAGAACACAAATCACAACTACGTTTCTAACAGTGAAACCAAGTATAATGATTTGTAGTCACTGGTTCCACAAAATAATCATTTAACCAGAATAATTTATTGCCAATAATTCAGAATAAACAGAATCAAATTATGAGTATCAAAAACCTGATCATTCTCAGTCAATTAAATCCACCTGCTCAGCGCAATCATGTTCTAAACCGAGAACGAATTACGAACCTTCTGCACACAGCTCTCGACTATCCGCTGACCATAATAAAAGCAGGAACGGGTTATGGGAAAAGCACGGCGATTATTTCCTTCCTGAATACAATATCACTGCCGGTCTATTGGTATTCTATGTCTGGCCCAGATCGTGACCCAACGCTATTTCTCGCGAAGTTATTTTCAGCTTTCAATCAGCACGGCGAAGAGGTCGGGGAAGAAGCCCTTCGCATTCTTGATATGCCTGATTCGACACAGCAGGAAGCGATGATTACGTTCATTAATGCGATCTCAATCAAAATCACACATCCCTCTCTCCTCATCCTCGATGATTTCCATCGTGTCTACGACGTTCCAGAGATCACTGTGTTAATTAACTGGATGATCGAGAACCTTCCTCCAAATCTTCACTTGATCATTGCCACTCGACGGACGCCGCAATTCTCTTCTCTTAATAAATGGAGGGTGAAAGGTATTTTGCGGGAAATCGGTA
Source organism: uncultured Anaerolineaceae bacterium (assembly GCA_964595925.1). Lineage (GTDB taxonomy): Bacteria > Chloroflexota > Anaerolineae > Anaerolineales > Anaerolineaceae > SpSt-1165. The sequence continues at coordinate 857 of CAZQSG010000047.1, forward strand.
ATGAAGAGTTGATGTTCTCATCTGAAGAAATATTCGACCTGTTCAACTTTCAGTATGGGATTCCATTACAATCTGAAGAAATCGAACAGCTGCATCAAAAAACAGAAGGATGGGCAATCGGTTTGCAAATGGTGTGGCAGTCAATCCAGAATAATCCCCGGGCAAATATTAATCAGGTTTTAGATGGTATTGTAGAATCAAAAACCGCTCTTTTTGATTACCTTGCAGAAGAAGTCTTGAACAGATTAGATGCTGAAATACAGAACTTTTTATTAAAAACCTCGTTACTTTCAAAACTCGACTCAACTACCTGTGATTTTCTCCTGACAACAAATCAAAGTGATCAAACACTCCGTCAGCTTCACCGGATGGGGCTTTTTATTGAAGAGCTGCAGCCAAACGTCTACCGCTATCATCAAATGTTCCGAGAATTTTTGCAGAACCGGCTGCATCAAAATCCGGCAATCACAGTGGAGTTGCATCGAAAAATTGCCAGTTATTTCACTGCTCATGAATATTGGGAGCGCGCCCTTTCTCATCTTCTTCTGGCGGGTGACTATCACCAGGTCAATCAAGTGCTCGAGAATATTGGTGAGCAGATGATTCAGGAAGGCCGTTACGAAAGTATCAGATATTGGATCAATGCTTTTCCAGAAACTATTCGCAAAAACTATCCATATATCACTTTCCTACTTGGTGAAGTTAATCGTTATATGTCTCATTTTGAATTAGCATTGGAATGCTATCATTCAGTCGAACGCCAATATCGAGCGATTGGCAACACCTGGGGCATCAGCATGGCGTTGAGGGGCCAGGCGCGAGTTTTTTTAGACACTGTCCGACCTGCTAATGCTGACCACTTGTTGCAAGAAGCTCTTAAACTACTTAATCCGCAAGAAACGCCAGAAGATGTCGCAGACCTTCTTTCTTTAATTGCTGAAAACCAATTGAATCTTGGGTATCCAGATAAAGCGGAAGAACTTCTGCACCAATCAAATGAGATAAAAAAAAGTGATACAGAAAATGATTTAATTCAGGCACGTATTTTTCTTCGAACCGGTCGCTTGAAAGAAGGCATTGAGCTTCTCGAAAAACGTGAAGCTCAACATCCAACAATCTCTTCTATCGCCAGACCACAACGATTTCACCGTGAAGCTTCTCTTATGCTTTCACTCTTCTATGCAATTCAGGGAAATATTGACATGGCTTATCACTTTGCCCAACAAGGAATTACGATTGGGGAGCAACTACAATCTACCTTTGTACAGAGTGTCGGTTACATGCGCCTGGGGCACGCTCTACAACTGCAAAATAAAACTCCCTGGACAACAAAAGGGTTTGATCAAGCTGTTCAGTATTATCAAGAATCGATGGATAAAATAGAAGTGACAAAGATCCACGTTGAACCACTTTGGGGTATGTGCCGCGCTCTGGGTTATTCTGGCAGGGTCAATGAAGCTGAAACTCTGGCACTGGAATCATTATCCATTGCACAAAAGGCAGGGGATCAATGGATCAGCGTTCTGACTCAGATATCTCTTGGAGCTGGCGAAGTGCTGGCAAAAAACTATGAAAAAGCACATCATTACCTGACACTTGCTGAATCAGGGGCCCTCAAGGTAAGTGACCCCTTTGCACTTACTGCCGCACAGATGTGGCTGGCACTAAACGCCTGGCAGCAAGGATTCCTCAATTCCGCTTTCGTCTATCTCGAAAAACTTCTGCAGAGAATTAAGGAAAACCACTATGAGTTTCTGCTCAAAAAAGAGACCTTTCTTGGCCTCAATGACCGGGAAATCATCATACCTTTATTATTAGCGGCTAAAAAGAATAATATCGAATCAGATGCGATCAATGAAATCCTGAAAAGTCTTCAACGTAATAACCTCGATTATCATCCAGGTTATACCCTTTGGGTGAGAACCCTTGACACATTCAATGTGTGGTGTGGAACACACCGGATTCGTTCGATTGAATGGAAGCGCGAAAAAGCCAAACACTTTTTCCAACTTCTGGTTGCCAATCATGGCAAATGGCTTCATCGTGATCAAATTATGAACATGCTATGGCCCGAATCTGGAACGACAACAGCGACAAATAATCTAAAAGTTGTATTGAACACCCTGAATCAGGTACTGGAGCCAGGTCGTCCTCGTGGAGAAACACCATTTTTCATTGAAAGACAGCGCGAACTCTATCGATTAAATCCCACTGCAAATATCATCATTGATACTGATATTTTTGAGGTCTGGGTGCTTCATGCAACAGAAGAGAGTTTGAGCAGGGCAGTTGAACTCTATCAAACACACTATTTCAATGACAGCTACGTTCAGGAATGGCTTGTTGTAGAAGAACAATATTATCATCAGAAATTTTTACTTGCCGCAGAAAAACTCACCCAGTTATTATTTGATAATGGAAAATTACAGGAAGCCCTTGATGTTACTTATAAAATTTTGGCTGAAGATAATCTCTGGGAATCCGCATATCAATTTCAAATGGTTATTTTCCACAAAATGAAACGTTTTTCAATGGTTCATTCTGTCTACGAACAATGCAAGCATATCCTGGAAAAACAATATAACAGATCGGTGTCTACAAAATTAACGGAAATTTATGAAAATTTGGTAACAGAAGGACAGGATTGATCTTGTTTAAGCCGTCTGTAACCTGCTTGTAACCGGTTTGTAATTCCTCCATGTTATTCTTTTTTTGCATGAAAATTGTGTTCATTATTGACTTATAAAGAACACACCACCAAACTTACCATGCAAGGAGTTACATAGAATGAGATTACAGGATAAAGTATGTTTAATTACAGGCGGTGCTGCTGGCATTGGTAAAGCCACTGCCATTAAATTTGCATCAGAAGGTGCAAAAATTATTTTATGTGATGTCAATGAGGAAGCTGGAAAAGCATTTGCAGAGGAACTGGGCAATGGTACCAGCTTTTATAAAGTGGACGTTACAAACCGGACAGAAGTACAGGTATGGGTCGATGATGTCGTTGAAAAATATGGACGAATCGATGTGCTCATTAACAATGCGGGCATTACCCGGGATGGTTTATTTGTCAAATACAAAAATGGTGAACTCGTCAGTCAGATGTCTGAAGAAGCCTGGGATATGGTGATTAATGTCAATCTAAAAGGTGTTTTTAACTGCGCACAGGCTGTCACCCCTGCCATGATCAAACAAAAAAGTGGTGTCATTCTCAACGCCTCTTCCATCGTAGGCCTTTACGGTAACTTTGGTCAGACCAATTATGCCGCAACGAAATTTGGTGTGATCGGCATGACCAAAACATGGTCACGGGAACTTGGAAAATACAATATCCGTGTCAACGCCGTCTGTCCGGGGTTCATCCTCACCGAGATGGTCAAGAAGATGCCAGAAAAAATTCTCAATAATCTTGCTGCAAAGACCCCTTTGAAGCGAATGGGAATACCCGAAGATGTAGCCAATGTCTATTGCTGGCTTGCCAGTGATGAAGCTTCATATGTCCATGGCACTACCATCAGTGTTGATGGCGGCATGGTGCTTGGTACGTGAAAAAAGAAAAGGATATAGAAAAATGGCACGTTATGGAACAATAATAGGAACTGGACGGTACCTGCCAGAAATTGAGATCAGCAACGAAATGTTTGCCGGTTGGATGGCGGAAGTAAGCCCGAAATTAGCAGAAGTTGTTGGCAAGTTTGAAGCCAGCTCGAATATTAAGACCCGCTACTATGCACCCGATGATATGGCGACCTCCGATTTGGCCGTTGAAGCCTCAAAGGCGGCTATTGCTGATGCTGGCATTACTGTTGAAGATATTGATTTGATCATTCTGGGTACTGACACGCCGGATTATATCACTCCCGCAACCTCAGTTGTTGTACAGCACAAACTGGGTGCTGTAAATGCCGGTACTTATGATGTCGGCTGCGCCTGCGCCTCGTTCCCCACCGGGCTTGCTCAGGCCGCGGGGTTAATCACAACCAACCCTCATATGAAATACATTCTGGTTATTGGCGCTTATATGATGCATAAATTGGCTGATTACAAACACGATGTAATCAGTTTCTTTTATGGTGACGGTGCTGGCGCTGCCATTGTTGCAGCCAGCGATAAGCCTGGTTTTATTTCTTCCGAATTGTTTGCGGACGGCTCCTACTATCCTAATTGGGGCATTTATGCAGGCGGAACTGCAAAACCAGCAACGGTAGAAAACGTCAAAGCAGGCGAAACTCAGGTCAAATTGATTACGGCTTTCCCGCCAGAAGTAAATAATGTGGGTTGGCCAAAACGAATCCGCAAAGTAGCTGAAAATGGAAATTTTGCACTCGACGATATTGACTTTGTGATCTTCACCCAGGTTCGTCTCAATAGCATCAAGCTGGTGATGGAAGATTTAGGGCTGCCCCTTGAAAAAGCGCATTGGATTATGGATAAATGGGGCTACACAGGATCAGCTTGTTTGCCAATGGCCTTTGATGATGCACGAAAACTCGGCAAAATCAAGTCTGGTGATCTGGTTGTTTTCATGGGCTCAGGTGTTGGCTATAACCAGGCAGCAGTTGCTTTCCGGATGCCCTGAACAGATCCACCTTTCACTATTTGAGAAAGTCAGGACAAAGTAACATCCCCATAAACAAACTCACAGGAGATACCAATGGATGGTCAACAATTTCAAAGCAAAATCATAACAATGCCCGAAGCAGTCGGGATGGTGCAATCCCATCAAACTATCGGTATGGGTATTGCGGGTTCTGAACCCGTTGGCCTTCTAACCGAGTTATCGAGCCAGCGTAATCAGGTAGAAGATGTTACACTCTGGACCTGCCTACCGATGCGTGCTTATGATATCTTCACAGAACCGGAGATGCAGGGACACTTCTTCAATCAAAACTGGTTTTATAGCAGCACTGATCGAAAAGTACATCCAGAAGGCAGAGTCTCATATATTCCCAACAATCTCCACCGGGCCTCTATGGATAAATTGATCGCTACCAACGGACATCTTGATGTGTTCTTTGGCACTGCGACACCTCCGAATAAGGATGGTTATTGTTCATTATCATTGGGTATGATTCTTCAGAAAGATCTTTTTGAAGCCGCAGATCTCAAAATTATCGAAATCAACGAAAACCTTCCTTTCACCTATGGAGACACCTTTATTCATGTATCTGAAGTGGATTATTTTGTAGAAAACCATATTCCCGTTATCGAATTACCATCAATTAGTTCAACGGAACTGGAACAAAAAATTGGCGGGTACATCGCTTCTTTAATTGATAATGGAGCAACGATACAATTGGGCATCGGAGGAATTCCTAACGCCATCACAGCCTTTTTAATGGATCGCCATGATCTTGGTATTCATACCGAAATGATTATTGATGGTATGGTTGATCTTTTTGAAGCAGGTGTTGTCAATAACAGTAAGAAAACCCTCCATCCTGGAAAGATGATTGGTGCATTCGCTCTTGGCACAAAAAAACTCTATAACTTCCTTGACCATAATAAGGATGTTGAACTTTACCGTGGACGATATACAAATGATCCTTATGTGATCGCCAAAAATAATAAAATGATCAGCGTCAATACCGCTATCCAGGTGGATATTATGGGGCAGGTCTGCTCTCAAAGCCTCGGCACAAGACATTTTAGTGGAACTGGTGGCCAGCTTGATACTCATCGGGGAGCCCAGCTCTCTGAAGGCGGCCGCGGCATCATAGCTATGCGTTCAACAGCTAAGAAAGGAACTATCTCAACGATAGTCCCCACCCTTTCACCGGGTGCTGGGGTAACCGTTCCTTCCCAGGATGTCGACACAATTATCACAGAATACGGGGTGGCAGAACTTCGTGGACGTTCCGTAAAAGAGCGGATGGAAGCATTGATCAAGATTGCGCATCCCAATTTTCGCGATTGGATTCGAGATGAAGCGCATCGTTTAGGGATTGTTCCCAAACTGCAATTTTAGTAAAAGGATTTGGAATGAAAGAGATACTTGGAAAATGGATTCAGCGCAAAGACCAACCATATGCAGGTCTATGGTTTGAATTTCTCGAAGACGGAACCTTTATGGGGGAATATGCCACCATGGCAATTTTTTCCAGTGGGACTTACACTGTTTCAGGAAACCATGTTGATATGAATCAAACCTCTCATTCCTTCGGAATGATTGGGAAATTTGCTGGGCTTTTTGAAATTGAAGACAATGCGATGAAATTGGCTATTGCAAAGGGTGCTGGGCAACCTCGTCCTGAAACCCTGGAGCAAGCAAGAATTTATATTAAACAACCAGAGTGAAGAGTTTTTCACTGAATTATAAGATTGATAAGGTGAACGAATGATAAGTAAGAAATTAGCAAGAGGTGTTGCAGTTGTTGGCGCAGGAATGAGTAAATTTGGCGCTTTTTCTGATAAAACCTCACGAGACCTTTTTGTCGAAGCTTTTCAAGAAATGAAGGGCTCCGTCAGTAAAGGAGTAGACACAGATAAAATCGAAGCCTTTTACCTGGGTAATTTTAGCAGTGACCAGTTTGAAAAGCAGGCTCATCTTGCTCCTATTGTGGCAAATTGGATTGGTCTTTCATCCATCCCTTCTATTCGCGTTGAAGGTGCTTGCGCCAGCAGCGGTATTGCAATCCGAGAGGCAATGATAGCGATTGCGTCGGGTATGTATGATGTGGTTCTGGTGGGAGGTCTTGAAAAAATGACTGACCTGCCCATTAATGAAGTTACCGAAGTTCTGGCAACAGCCGCTGACACGCAATTCGAAATACCCGCCGGGTTTACTTTTCCTGGATTTTATGCAGCAATGGCTACTGCCTATCTTCATGAGTATGATGCTTCTCCTCTGGCTTTTGCCCATGTCAGTATCAAGAATCATGAGAACGGTGCACTCAATGAAAAAGCTCATTTTGGACAAACCATTCCACAGATCATGGCCAGCAAAAAAGCGCGCGCCGTAAAAAAAGGACGCCCAGAACCGACCTGGCAAACCGAGATTGATTTCCTTACCGATCCACGAGGGAATCCAAATATTGCCTGGCCGATGACGCTTTTTGATTGTTCACCGATTTCTGATGGCGGCGTGGCATTACTGCTTGTCGCGGAAGAACTGGCAGATCAATTCTCCGATGTCCCCATTTTTATTATTGGTTCTGGACAGGCCAGTGATGGCGCGCTCACCGAACGGGAATCACTTTCTTATATTCCCGCTGCTGTAAAAGCTGCCCAAAGTGCATACGAAATGGCAAACCTTGGCCCGGACGATATTGACCTGGCAGAAGTGCATGATTGTTTCACCATCGCTGAGATTATGGCTACAGAAGATTTGGGTTTCTTCCCGCGTGGTGAAGGCTGGAAAGCAGCCATGTCCGGTAAAACTTCCCGTACAGGTGAACACCCAATTAATACCTCAGGAGGATTGAAGTCTAAGGGGCATCCGGTTGGTGCTTCTGGAGCAGGACAGGTAGTTGAAATTTGGAAACAGCTTCACGGTATCGCAGGTGAGCGGCAGGTTCCTGATAATCCTCGCATTGGTTTGACTCATAATGTTGGCGGATCAGGGCAGACCTGCGTGGTGCACATCTTTGAACGGAGAAATTATGATGAGTGATTTCAATCTTAACAGCAAAAGTTTTTATACTGCGTTAAACTCGAACACATTAATCGGGAGTAAATGCAACAAATGCGGAAAGCTTGTTTCACCGCAACGTGCCATCTGTCCAAAATGCCAGAGCAATGATGTGGAAATTGTTGAATTCTCGGGTAAGGGCACACTAGTTGCCTTCACTGTGATTTTTGTTCCCCCCACCCATATGGCAGAGGCCGGCTATTCCAACAAGAATCCTTATTGTGTCGGCATTGTTGAATTGGAAGAAGGGCCGCGTGTCACGGCCCAAATTTTTGATGTTGATATGCAGCAACCTCACAATATCAAGATTGGAAAACCCGTAACGATGGCCACCATTGAGCGTGGTTCTGAAGATGAACATCATAAATTTCTCGCTTTTAAATAAGGATCAGTGGAGTTAAGGTCATGCCAAACGCAAAAGTGAACGGAATAAATCTTTATTACGAACTTCATGGCCCTGAAGATGGTTCTGTGCTTGTTCTCTCAAACGGGATTATGATGAGTACTGCCAGTTGGGGTTATCAGACCAGTATCCTGGCGAAATACTTTCGGGTTCTTGTCTATGATTGCCGCGGAATGTGGAAGTCTGACCATCCTGAAGGACCTTATACCATGGAGATGCATGCGGATGACCTAGCAGGGTTGCTTGATGCGCTTGAGATCGAATCTGCCCACATTGCAGGGATATCCTATGGTGCAGAAATCAGTATGGTTTTTGCTCTAAAATATCCCGAAAGAACGAAGACTCTGATCGTGATTGACGGCGTCAGTCAGATTGATCCTTTATTAAAAGGTCAGACCTATCCCTGGTTGATGGCGGCGGAAAAAAACGACCCGGAACTTCTGATGCGCACTTCGTACCATATGAATTTTTCAGAAAAATGGATCATTGACAATCAATCTTTCATTGATACCTCAGCTGAACGATTCGCAGAAATTGATATGCCCTCTTTCGTTGAGATGATGCGTTGTTTTTACTCACTCGATATTACGTATCAACTGCCTGAGATCAAAGCACCTGTGCTTGTCGTAGTTGGAGAAAAAGACCTTATCAAAGGCCGAAAGTACAGCAAAATTATTGTCGATCAAATTGAAAACTGCGAGTTTGTGATTATCCCAAACGCAGCTCATGCTCTCTGTCTGGAAAAACCAGCGGAACTGAATACGTTATTAATTGGTTTCTTAACCAAACATAGTCTAATTGCATAAGGAGGTTAAAATCAGGAGAATTCAAGAAAAGAAGTTAATCAAAACCCATTAAATTATTAAAGGAGTTAATTATCATGAAAAAAGTATTACTTGCCGTAGTATCAGTCCTCATTGTTATGACGATGCTTCTTTCAGCCTGCGTTCAGGAAGTAGAACCTACCGATGTACCGGCGGTTGAAGAAGAACCAGTGGAAGAAGTTGTCGAAGAAGAACCTGTAGCAGAAGAGGAAGTAGTTGAAGAAGAACCCGTAGAAGAAGAAGTCGTTGAAGAAGTGGTTGAAGAGGAAGAAGTTGAAGAACTTGGCGAAGTCCTCAAAATCGGTCAACTTGGTATGCTCTCTGGTGTGATGGCCCTCTATGGCCAGCAGCAGCAGCGCGGCTTTATGCTGGGTCTCGAATATGCTTCTGGTGGTGAAATGGACGAAGAAGGCCGCTACATTATCGCTGGCCGTCCCGTCGAAGTCATCAGCAAAGACACTGAAGGCAATCCCGAAACGGGTGTTGCCCTCGCACTTGAACTCATCGAAAAAGATGGTGTTGAACTGCTTCAAGGCCCCGTTTCCTCAGGTGTCGCCGCCGCATTAACAACAGTTGCCCAGGAAAACGAAATCATCCTCATGGTTGATCCCGCCGCTTCATCCTTTACAACCGGCGCTTACTTCAATCCATATGTGTTCCGCACCTCACGAACAAACTTTGACGATACCCTTGTAATCGCAAAATACCTGGTTGAGAACGTAGGACCTACCTTTGCTCACATTGGGATCGACAATGCATTTGGCTATGGTTCAGGAATTGCTCTGAAATATTCTGCTGAAAAATTTGGTGGTGAACTAATTGCAGATATCTACGCACCTTTCGACACCACTGACTTCACCCCCTACATTCAGCAGGCAATGGACAGCGGTGCTGATAATCTGTTCCTCACATGGGCAGGTACCGGCTATGTTACCCTTTTCCAGCAGTTAGCTGACCTGGGCGCCCTCGATGAGATGACCGTTGCCACCGGATATGGTGACAACGCCTCCTTCGCAGCCGTTTATGGCGCTGCTCTCGACCAAATCGGTCTGAATGTATATCACTACACCGCAGCTGACAATGAGATCAACGACTGGCTCACCGTACGCCATCTTGAGGAATACAACGAACCCCCAGACCTCTTCACCGCAGGCGGTATGGCCTCTGCTATCGCATTGGCAAATGCCCTTGAAATCACTGGCGGCGACACTTCTGGCGAAGCCATGATCGCAGCGTTAGAAGATATGACGTTTGAAGGCCCCAAAGGTACTTACCATATTCGTCCCGAAGACCATGTCTGTGAACAACCGATGAACATCCTCAGACTTGTCAACCTCGAACCAGACCTGGACGGCGACGGCATCAACGAATACAAATTCTTTGAAACCGTGTCTGTGTCGGAGTATGATGCATTGGGCGTGCCCTGCACATTGGAAGGCGATTACGCTGCACGATGTGGAGATCTTCCCACAATTCCGACTGAGTAATCAGTCACTAAGCTATTAATGAGACAGGGAGGGGCGAATAACCATCCCTCCCTGTCTTCAGGTATTTATTTGCTCAAATTTTGCTACAATGAACCCAACCAAATGATTCAATGATTTTTAAGAAAAGGATCGTTTTTTAGACTCATCCTGCCATTTTTATTAATTGCTATCATACATTTTTATTCACCATAAAGGAAAACTATGAGTACCCAGACAATCCTTGAGGCAAAAAAACTTCGAAAAGTCTTTGGTGGTTTGATTGCTGTAGATAATGTAGATATTCAAGTAAAAGAACACACCATGCATGCTATCATTGGCCCTAACGGTGCTGGAAAAACAACACTCTTTAATTTGTTGAGTGGTGTAATGCCTCCTACCGATGGAAGTGTATACTATAAGGGCAAGAATATAACCAATCTGCCGCCCCAACGCCGGGCACATCTAGGTATTGGACGATCATTTCAGATTACAAATATTTTTCCTAATCTGACTGTTCTCGAAAATATCCGACTGGCTGCTCAGGCAATGGGAAAAGACAATTTTAAATTACTTCAATTGGCAGAAAATTTTCCTCAATATGTTGAACGAGCGGAAGAGGTCATCCACCAGGTGGGACTTGATGGCCGAGAATTGTTTCTTGTTCGCAATTTACCCCACGGTGAAAAACGCAAACTTGAATTGGGTATTATGATGGCATGTGAACCCGAGCTGCTCCTCTTTGATGAACCGACTGCCGGTATGTCATCAGAACAGGTGCCAGAATTGATTGAAATCATCAATCAGGTTGTGAAAGAAAAAAAACGTACCGCTATTCTGGTAGAACACCGCATGGATATGGTTATGAATATCTCGGACATCATCACTGTAATGAGCCAGGGGGCTGTGCTCGCTGAAGGCACACCGCGTGAAATTGCACAGAACCAGCAGGTTCAAAGAGCCTACCTTGGCGATCTCTATGGAGAATTGGCATGACAACAGAAAAAACTCCTCCAACAAATATTCTCTCAGTCGAGAATATACATACCTTCATCGGACAATTTCACATTTTGGAAGGGGTCTCACTCGAAGTGCCTTATGGCTCAATCACCGTGATGCTCGGGCGAAATGGTGCTGGTAAGACTACGACCCTCAAATCAATCCTCGGTTTAACACCTCCCGGCCAGGGGAGAGTTGTCTTTGAAGGAAATGAAATCCAGGGAAAACGGGCTTACAATATTGCCAATTTAGGTATTGGTTATGTTCCAGAGCATCGTGCAATCTTCCGAGCGTTGAGTGTAAAAGAAAACCTGAAAATGGCTGAACGCAAGCGAGGGGACCTGGATCGCAAAGCTGATTTTATTTTTGACCTCTTTCCTGATTTGAGCCGCCTTTACAAACTTTCAGGCAATCATTTGTCGGGTGGGCAGCAGCAAATGCTTGCAGTTGCACGCGCTTTGGTGCCTGACAACAAACTTCTTCTCATTGATGAACCCAGCGAGGGTCTTGCACCGATTCTGATTCAGCAAATGATGGAAGCTATCCGTAAATTGAGTGGCACCACCACCATCCTTCTGGTTGAACAGAATTTTATCATGGCCAGCCAATTGTCTGAACGTTATATCATTATTGACGATGGAAAAAATGTACATAATGGGATGATGAGTGACCTTGTACAGAATGAGGAACTTATTCATGAATATCTTGGTGCCAGTATTCGCACAGGAAAACACGGAGGTCAGTCATGAAGAGACCAAATAAAACTATTCTTACCATCCTGATCGCAGTACTTGTATTTGCTGTGCTGATTTTCGGCGGTATTCAATATCTTGGCGCCAAAGCTTTCCTGCGAACAACTCTCTCTGGCCTGACTCTGGGGTCATTGTTTTTCATGGTTGCTGCTGGCCTGACTTTGATATTTGGTTTGATGGATGTATTAAACTTTGCACATGGCAGCATGTTCATGTTAGGGGCCTATATGGGCTGGCAGTTTTACACCAATCCTACCTTTATTTTTGGACTGGCGCCCATGGTCGCGGCTTTTACAACAGGCGTTCTCTCACTATCCTTAATTAAACCTTATCTTATCAGGTGGAATATCTCAAAAACCTGGCAAAAGGTTTTACCCCGCCTCGGTTACATCCTTGCTATTGTAGTTGGTTTGCTGGGGTTCTTAAAACTGGATATTTTGGGACTGGCAGACACAGCCATGGTTGCGTTTACTACTACTGCAACAAATAAACCTCTCATGGAAATCAGTATTCAAGAACCATTTGCGCAATTCTGGTACCGCCCCGCCCTTCTCCTGTTGAGCGGCCTCTTATTCGCTTTTGCATCTGCAAAACCGGGTGACAAAACTGGCACAGCATCAACCGAAAACCGGATCCGTAATAGTATCATTATTGGCTCTTTGTTTATTACTACCATTCTTTTAACCCTCTTTAAAGATGTCCTGCCTGAGACGGTTTTGTTAATGAATGGTAATATTCGATTCATCCTTTCCCTTATTACAGGTGCTTTGTTTGGGTTCCTCTTAGGGATTGTTACAGAAATTATTCTCATCCGTCCCCTTTATCAACGGGCTACCTTCATTGTATTAATGACTCTTGGGCTTAGTTTTGTGATTCAGGAAGTAGTTCAACTGTTATGGGATCCGATGGCCTACCAAATGGTGCGTCCTCCACTCTTTGGACAGCCCGGCAAAGCTGCCTCACTCATGGAATGGCTGCAAAACGGGAATGCCACCCTGGATATATTCGGGGTTACCTTTCCTACCTATCGACTGTTCATCATTCTCCTTGGCGGTCTGATGTTTCTCTTTATAACACTATTGATGACAAAATCCAGATTGGGGATGATCATTCGTGCGGGTGTACAGGATCCCGAAATGGTTGAAGCCCTTGGGATTGACGTTCGCACGGTCTTCACCTTTGTATTCGCCCTCGGTATTGCTATGGCAGCCCTTGGAGGGATCGGCGCAGCCCCCTTTATTCCAATTCAACCGCTCATGGGAGATCAATTTCAGATGCAGGGATTCATCACTGTGGTTTTGGGCGGCATGGGCTCCTATGGCGGTGCTTTTGTAGGTGCCATGACCCTTGGTCTTGCTCGTGCATTTGGTGATTATTTCGCACTGAAGCTCTCCCTTTCTCCGGCAATTGCAGAAGCATCAACAGTCATTATCATGATCATTGTGCTCCTCATTCGCCCGTCAGGCCTTTTTGGAAAGAAGGAATAGGAACATGACAGAAAACAGGAAAAAATCATCTCTGAAAACATTAATCACAAAAGAACGTGGCTTTCTAATCGCCGTTATCATATTCATCTTCCTGCCCATCATCATCAATATCTTCACCGGTTCGGGACTGAATGAAGGCGTTACTAAATATTGGGAAGGGCAATTGATTGTTTTCTTTATCATGGCTGTTCTTGCCATGAGCTATGATCTTTTGTTCGGTTATAGCGGTATTTTATCATTTGGTCATGCTGCTTTCTTTGGTGGCGGGGCTTACACAATGGCGCTTTTAATCACCCATTGGGGACCTGCCTTTACATCGAAATATCAAATCACCTTGCCCGGTGGCACCGATATTACCGGCGGATTTGTCTTTGTCGTTGCACTGAGCGCGTCCGCGTTGGTTTCTTTACTCATCGGCCTGCTCTTCAGCGCTACTTCCTCTCGTCTCAAAGGGGCCTACTTTGCGATGCTTACCCTGGCGCTGGCTGAAGCGATTCACATCATTTCAAAAGCAACAGACTTTGTTAAATGGACTGGTGCAGATGAAGGCTTGCATGGTGTTCCGGTACCTGCCTGGATTAACCCCACCCAGTTCCGTTTTCGGTTCTATTTTATCGCGCTGGCTTTTATGGTCATCTCTTATCTGATCTTGCGACGTTTTACCAATTCGCCTACAGGGCGTGTCATTATTGCCACGCGGGAAAATGAAAATCGGATGAGAATGATCGGGTACAATCCAGTCACCTATCGCACAATAGCCTTCCTTGTATCCAGCTTGTTCGCCGGACTGGCAGGGGCATTGTATTCACTATGGAACATGAGTGCGACTCCGTCAATGACTTCTACCGTCACTACAATTAACGTACTTATCATGGTGATTTTAGGTGGTATGGGCACTCTGATCGGCCCAATTCTGGGTGCCGGTCTGATGCAGACCCTCAGTCTTGTACTTTACGATTGGTTTGGTGCACGCTGGCCGCTGGTGTTCGGGGCAATCTTCATTTTGATCGTCCTTTTCTTCCCCTATGGTATCGTGGGCACCTGGATGCTGCAGAAACCAAAAATTCAGGAGGGCTGGCAGCGATTTAGAAAAATATTCCAGAAAAAAGGGGTAAAAACCGCAAAAAGTGAATGGGATGATCCTTCACCCAGATAGGGAGAAACCATTAATAATCTATAGGCAAACTATCCTTTTCATGTGACTGTATCCGTATCCTATCGCCAGTTTGGATTTGGTCGTTTCAGTCGATCTCTACGTAAGGCTAAAGGTGACGACGAACTTAGGATTGCACCTTAATTAAATGGAAAAATAGGTATAGTTCGTATCTATAACGGGGCTTTGTTAACTTCCGAAATAATCCAAAATTATTGTGTCGAAAATGAAAAACAATAGTTAATGCTAAGGCGAAAACCTAGAGGACTGTATATAAAAACTCCTCTATTATGAGGAGTTTTTTGTGGGCTCACCAGGTTGAAACTGGTGGGCTCAGACAACTTTCGATTTGTTCCGCATCAAAATCTTGGTTCTGCCGGAAAGTATGTGAAACTGATTAAGGCAGAACCAAGCGCCATTCCTTCTGCACAAATTATTAAACCCTACAACTATATGATAATAAAGAGGAAAAGGGAATTAAATCTCTGTGATAATCTGATTTAATTCAGCTTTGGCAGCCTCATGATATTCAGGGTTGCGTACAATAACAACCATATCCGTCAATAGCATGGCTATTTTCCATGTTTGCAAAAAGTTTTCATTCACTGGCTCTTCTGATATATATCCATCAAATAAAGCTTTCCGGTCTTCAGGAGAACGGAAACGCCGCAGGTCATGAACCGGATGGCTGAAATAGGCATCACCAAAATCAATGAGTCCACTGAATTCAAATGATTCTGGATGAATAAAAACATGCTCAGGTCCTGGGTTACTGTGTAGAACAACCCATGTATCGACATCGGGTAAGGCTCTCATCGCCATGTGGGAAATTGCGGTTGGGTCGATGGGATAGTCCCAGGATTGAGGTTTTTGATTAATCATTTCGACAACATCATCAAAAATGTTGCCAAAGCGCCATCGAACATCTACAGGAGAATGATCACCCGGAAACAGAAGGCTTTCAATAAAAGGATCCTGCGGCAGATTATGAATCTTGTGGACCATCTGCCCCAGTTTGAATAATGCAACTCTACGGGGTTCACCGTTTATGTCTGAGAATTCGATTGCTGTCCCTGGCATGCGGGTCATCAAAGTGTACTCAATGTCTTTCTCTGCTTTACCATAACCGAGTACTTTTGGAACATTTACATCAGGGTTATTTTCAAGGCATTTGAGTATAAAAACCTCCTTTTTTAAAGACGTTTTCGGACGAAGCTGTTGAGGTCGTTGAGTCTTCAATATCCAATCCTGATCAATGGCATAGGTACGGGCTTCACCACCATTCTCATCGACACCTGTAAGTGCTTTGGCTTCTGGAAGATGACGCCTAACCAACTCCAGTACCGTCGATTCACTTAAAATTGGATCGGGTGCATCCCTTTGAATATAAAAATCTTTAGCCATATTTTTCTCCTTTATTTGATAATTTTACACTATTGTTATGCCAGTCCCAGCCAGCTTTTTCAAGTTCAAGCAGGGCTGCAAATCGTCCATTTTTACGAATCAATTCTTCAGGTGTTCCCATTTCTAGAATCTGTCCATTTTCAAGAACGATCACACGATCCGCTTCTCTTGCAGTTGATAGACGGTGAGCAACAGTCAGGACAGCTCGTTGGTGACGAGAAATTTCTGTTTGTAAAGCTATTTGGAAGGCTGCTTCGCTGGCACTGTCGATGGCTGAGGTGGCTTCGTCAAAAAGAAGGATAGCAGGATCCCAGATTAATGCGCGGGCGAGTGACAGCAACTGACGTTGACCGGAAGAAAGCTGCAAGCCACTTCCTGCATGATTGTTAATTTGGGTTTCATATCCATCAGGTAATCCCCTGATTAAAGCTTCTGCTCCAGCAATTGAAACAGCCTGTTCAACTGATTCAAACGGTACGTTTGAATCACCTAACGTTAAGTTTTCCAGAATACTGCCGCTGAAAAGATACACAGTCTGAGGTACTATTCCGATAATCATACGTCTTTCGGTTTCATTAATTTTGCAGGGATCCAATTCACTAACCCGAACAGATCCTTTGAGAGGGGGGTAAAGACCTCCCAGTAGATTTAAGATACTGCTCTTACCAGCGCCTGTCCTACCAACCATCGCGACATGTTCACCCGGTAAGACCGAAAAGGAAATGTTCTCAAGTACCAGTTGATCTTCTGAATAGCCAAACGTAAGGTCGTTAACCTCAATTCCAGAGATAGGGTTTGGGACAGTTTTGTACGATGCGGGGAGATGTTCCTCGACGGGCAAATCCAGAACCTGAAAGATACGTTCTGCTCCTGATAAAGCGCTTTGGATCGTCTGCCACTCCTCCCCAACGGATGTAATTGGATCGAAAAAGCGTTTGAAAAGCAATACAAAAGCAGTCAAAGTACCAATGCTGATTTGAATCTCATAGCTGCTCGCCTGCGCTCCGCCCCACAGTAAAAGCGCAATAATGACCGCCATCAAAATTTGCATGATGGGTGAATATAATACAGAAATCTTGGCGGATAAATTATATGCTTTTAACGTTTTTTCCAAAACTCGCCGAAATCGTGCAACGAACATTGATTCACGCCCAAAGGCGCGAATCATCTCAACGCCGTTAAAGGTCTCCTGGAGGTGAGTATTGAGCAACCCAATTGCAACACGATTCTGTCGTTCAGCATATCGCATACGAACCCGAAAGAAATTAGTGATCCATAATAAGGGTGGAACTATCAACACAGAGACGGCTGATAGAATGGGGCTTAATGTCACCATGGCGATTGATACCGTGATCAGGCGTACCAGATCAGTAAATAGCCCTGCCACTCCCGAAGAAAACAATGTGTCTATAGTATCAACATCCGCCGTGCAGCGGCTGATGGTATCACCTAATGGAGTTTGATCAAAATAACGGATTGGAAGACGCTGCAGGTGGCGGTATAAGCGCACACGTAAATCATTGAGAACACCTTGAGCGGTTAGAGCGGTAAGATAACTGGTTAAAAAACTCATCCCCTGTACACCAGCGGTGGAGGATAAATAGATTAAGGATAGAAACCACAATCCTTCCGAAATTCCTGGAGTAAGATGATTATCAACGATCTGCTTCAAAACCAGAGGTGGAACCAATTCCAATCCAGCGCTGATCAGGATCGTCAGGATGATTATCAGAATCCGCTTACGGCGCGGTGTCAGGATTTCCAGCAATTGCTTGCGGGTTGTCTGGCCCAGAGTACTGGAAGAGGAAGCAGTATCACGCATTTGATACCCCCTTATCTGGAATTGAAGGTTGCCATCCTTCGTTAACGTTGGATACTAATGCTTGAGCTTCAAATATGCGGGTATACAGTCCATCAGCTGCCATCAATTCGGTATGATTTCCTGTCTCAAGAACTTGTCCTTGATCCAGAACGATAATTCGATCAGCTTGAGGAAAAGAAGCCAGGCGATGTGAGCCAAGTAAAATAGTTGCTTGATGGTTCCTGGGTGCCTCGGGACCAAATGTCTGTCTGAGTGAAGTGATCAATTGCGCCTCAGTATCCAGGTCTACTGCGGAGAAAGGGTCATCTAATACAAGCAGGCCTGGCATTGATTGACTGGCAGCCAGACTGCGGGCAAGCGCAATACGCTGACGCTGTCCACCAGAAATACGGATACCCAGCTCACCAATCCTGGTTTCCAGTCCTTCTGGGAAACTTTGAAGGTCTGGATTTAAAATTG
>CAZQSG010000048.1:0-19098 GCA_964595925.1 uncultured Anaerolineaceae bacterium
TTGACACATTAATCAACATGATTTGTGGTACAGCTGAAATCTCAATCCGTGCTGAAGATCAAGCCAATATGATGATCCGCACAGCCCATGTTTCCGAAGTTGATATCTGGACCTATCCGGACTGGGTATTCCCCATGCGCGGAAATCGCAACTGGCCGATGGAAGGTAAATATCGTGCCACCGGTGGAGCAGAAGGCTGGGATCCCGAAGGTGAAGACGCTGATGGTAATGCAATCCGCCTGCAGGAATTCTATGACATGGCAATGGTTGAACCCGATGCACAGAAACGCCACGAAATTATGTGGCAGGCAGTCCGCGAAGTTCATATTGCGGAAGGCCCCTTCACAATCGGTTTGTCTGGCGACCAGCCAGAGTGTGTGGTGATCAAGAATGGTCTCAAGAACGTTCAGGACTATGGCGTTCTCGGCCCATGGGCACCCGCAACACCCGGCAATACCTTCCCCGAGCTCTGGTTCTGGGAACAGTAAATCGCCCACATGATTTGTAAGTATTAACCCAAAAGGGGTGGGGGGTTTCCCTCCCACCCCTTTCTTATTCATAAATCTTTTTAATCGATCACATTTATCAAAGCTTCATCATTATTTTCCAACACCATACCTGATGTATATCATTTTCGTCCTTTGAAAGGAGGCAGGGAACATGATTGATTATTTACTCCGTCGTCTGGCCTATGCTGCGGTAATGCTTGTGTTGATCTCCTTCGTCAGCTTCCTCATCATGGAGCTTCCTCCAGGTGATTTTCTCACATTAAAATTGGTGGAACTCCGAGAACGAGGAGACCGAAGTGCAGAGAACCGTATTGAAGCATATCGGGCACGATATGGCCTTGATGAACCATTGTTATCCCGATACTGGATATGGGTTTCTCATTTTATTGAAGGTGATTTTGGCGAATCCTTCGCTCTTGAACGCCCCGTTGCAGAAGTGATAGGAAACCGGCTCACTCTCACCGTTGTACTCGCCTTCAGCACGCTCTTGCTGACCTGGTGTATCGCCATTCCTGTTGGCGTCTACTCGGCGACTCACCAATATTCATTTGGGGATCAGGCCATCACCTTATTCACTTTTTTAGGGATGGGCATCCCAAGCTTCTTGTTAGCATTAATTGTCCTGTATTTCGCTGTTATCTCGCTGGGGATTGAAGTCGGCGGTCTATTCTCCTATGAATATCAAGATGCCGCATGGAGCTGGGCCAAAGTCTGGGATTTACTCAAACATCTCTGGATACCCGCCTTGATCGGGGCTGTGACTGGTACAGCCAGTCTCATCCGCATCATGCGTGGCAACCTGCTCGAAACACTTGGAAAACCCTTTATCGAGGCAGCTCGTGCGCGTGGACTCAAGAAAAATACAGTCGTTTGGAAACATGCGGTTCGAATGTCCATCACTCCGCTTATCGTTATTCTTGGATCTGAATCACTTCCAGGTATTATCGGCGGCAACGCGCTCATGGCAACAGTCCTCAACTTACCTACGATTGGGCCACTCTATGTAAAAGCCCTGCAGCAGCAGGATATGTACATGGCGGGCACTGTTCTTATCTTCATGACGCTCTTAATGCTCATCGGTAATATTCTCGCAGATTTCACTCTTGCTGCAATCGACCCGCGAGTACGGTTGGGGTAAGGAAAGAGGAAACCATGGAAAAAATTAAAACAAAAGAAGAAGAATTAGACGTCAGCCAGGGGTATTGGAGTCTGGTTTGGTGGAAATTCAAGAAAAGTCCCCTGGCCATTCTTGGTGCCATCATCGTCATTATTTACTATTTTGTATGCGTGGTAGCAGCAGAATTTTTTGCCCCTTATGCGCTTGAAACAAAGTCAGATTGGGAGCAAGCTCCTCCACAGAAAATTCATTTTTTTGACGAAGACGGCAAATTTGCTGGCCCCTTCGTTTATGGCAAAGAAGAGATCATTGATCAGGTCAGTCGAAAACGAGTCTGGGATGATGATGAGTCTTTCTCCTATAAAATCAAATTTTTCGTCAAAGCTGAAGAATACAAACTCCTGGGTTTCATCCCCTGGAACGTACATTTCTATGGAGGTGACTATTCCTACTGGGAAGACGGTAGCATGCCTGAAATTCATATCTTCGGCACCGATACCGTCGGCCGCGATATGCTTTCTCGGATCATCTTTGGCGGCAGGCTCTCGTTGGTGCTCGGACTCGTAGGAGTTTTCTTGACGCTCATCTTCGGCACTGTCCTCGGCACCATATCCGGTTATTATGGCGGCGTAACAGACATCATCATTCAGCGTTCGACAGAATTCCTGTCAGCTTTCCCTGATATCCCATTATTTATGGCGCTCTCTGCTGCCATTCCTTTAACCTGGTCCCCGATTGCTGTCTACTTTATGTTGACAGTCATTCTCTCCTTCGTTCGCTGGGGGGGCTTGTCTCGCCAGGTTCGCGGTTTGATCCTCACTATCCGTGAGCAAGAATTCGTGCTCGCGGCAGTCAGCTTTGGTGCAACGGATCGTCGTTTAATGCTCAAACACCTGATCCCCGGTACAATGAGTCATGTAATTGTTATCATCACGCTTTCCATTCCAGGGATGATCCTTTCAGAAACCGCGTTAAGCTGGTTAGGGCTGGGACTTCGTCCCCCAATGACCAGTTGGGGTGTTCTCCTTCAAGAAGTTGCAGGGGTTCGTCAAATTCGCTACTTCCCGTGGCTGATGATCCCAATTCCATTCATCATTCTTGTTGTCCTCGCATTCAACTTGATGGGAGACGGTATGCGTGACGCTATGGATCCCTACGGTGGAAAATAGGAGGCATAAAATGTCAGAACCCTTGATCGAAATTAAAGATATTAAAGTTGAGTTCAATGTCCGTGATGGTGTAGTCCATGCACTTGATGGTGTCACTTTCACCATCGAACGTGGACAAACCCTCGGTGTCATCGGCGAAAGCGGCTGTGGAAAATCTGTCACAGCCAAAACCATAATGCAAATGATCCCCAAACCCGGAAAGATCACACAAGGTGAAGTTATTTACCACTACCGGCTAAAGGGTGATAAGAAAGGCAAAATTGAAAAAATCAATATTTCAAAATTAGACCCCGACGGTGAGAAAATCCGTAAAATTCGTGGCGGTGAAATTGCCATGATTTTCCAGGAGCCGATGAGTTCCCTCACCCCGGTATATTCCACCGGCACACATATTGGCGAAGCTCTCCACCTGCATCATCTTGTTCCCAAAACTATTGGGAAAACCATGACCGACAACATCGTTGAATATCGTCATCTCACCAAAAAAGAAGCGAGAGAGATCGCCATTGAAATGCTCCACAAAGTCGGCCTTCCCAAGCCAGAACAACGCGTAGATGCCTACCCCCATCAACTTTCGGGTGGTCAGCGCCAGCGTGTGATGATCGCTATCGCCCTCTCCTGTTCTCCAGCTATGCTGATTGCAGACGAACCCACAACGGCCCTTGATGTCTCCATTGAAGCCCAAATCCTTGACCTGATGCGTGGACTTCAGGAAGAACAAGAAATGGCCATCATGTTCATCACCCACAACCTGGGTGTGGTCGCTGAAATGGCAAAAGATATTGTGGTCATGTATATGGGCAAACAAGTCGAAACAGGCACTGCATCAAACATCTTCTTTGAGCCGCTGCATCCCTACACTGAGGCCCTGCTCGAGTCAATTCCTCACATCGGCAAGACCCACGGTGACCGATTAGCCTCGATTAAAGGCATGGTGCCAGATCCCTTTAACCTGCCTGATGGATGTGTGTTCCACCCCCGTTGTCCAAAATTCATGCCGGGTAAATGTGACAAGATAAAACCCAGCTGGACAAAAGTGGACGAAGGTCGTTATGTTCGCTGCTTACTCTATGAGGAGGTATAGTCATGAGTAATATGTTAGAATTTGATGCCATCGATCCAAAAACCATTGACATGGATGACGACATCCTTCTCAAGGTTGATCATCTTAAGAAATTTTTCCCAATCCAAAGTGGTATGTTAAAAAAACATGTCGGTGATGTGCGTGCCGTAGATGACATCAATTTATTTATCCGCCGTGGTGAAACTTTGGGGTTGGTGGGTGAAAGTGGCTGCGGAAAAACGACAGCCAGCCGATCCATCATCCGCATTTATGAGCCCACTGCCGGTAACGCCTATCTACGATCAAATGTGCTTTCAACGACCGGCGAAGAAGTGGTTGTCAACTTGACCACCCTTAATAAAAGTGCTCTCAAAATGATTCGCCAGGAAATTTCAATGATTTTCCAGGACCCGATTGGTTCCCTTAACCCCCGCATGACCGTTTTTGAAATCATCGCGGAACCCATGATCATTCATAAAAAGGGCACTGTTGCAGAAATGGAAGAACGGGTTTCTTATTTGCTGGATCGTGTCGGCCTGCGCCGCAGTCATATGCGTCGTTATCCTCACGAGTTCTCTGGCGGGCAGCGTCAACGCATTGGGATCGCACGGGCGCTGGCACTCAACCCGAAGATGATTCTTTGTGACGAGCCAGTTTCCGCATTGGATGTATCGATTCAGGCGCAAACCCTGAACCTGCTCCAGGATCTTCAACAAGATTTCGGTCTTGCCTTCCTGTTCGTCGCTCATGATTTGAGTGTGGTTCAACACATCTCAGATCGCGTCGCGGTGATGTATGTCGGTAAATTGGCTGAAGTTGCTGATTCTATGACCCTCTATGAAAACCCTTTGCATCCATACACCGAGGCATTAATGTCTTCTGTACCGCTGCCTGATCCTACTCGCACAAAGGAGCGCATTATCATGCAGGGCGACGTGGCAGATCCTTCGAATCCACCCAGCGGCTGCTATTTCCACCCTCGCTGCCGATACGCAAAGGATATCTGCAAAAAAGAAACACCTCTCCTTCGAGAAATCAAGCCAGATCACTTCGCTGCCTGCCATTTTGCTGGCGAGCTTGACCTGAAAGGTGTCTAATTAAACTCCACAATTTTCTGACAATGCGGCTCAAAGAATAGAGCCGCATTGTCATATGCCTGGATTTCAAACACTTATTGAAAACAGATTTTAAGACCTTGCAAAACCAGTAAAAAACTTGTATAGTTCAGAAGAATAGAAAGTTGGTATTCTGCAATTAAATGTAATAACGATTAAACCATATGAATATTGATTGCTGAACTGCAAAAACACAAAGGAGAAAGAAATGGCATTACTGACAGAAAAAGTAAAATTCTTGAAAAATGTCCCGCTCTTTAACGGTCTCACCAATCCTCAAATAGAGCGAATGACACGACGAATCGTGGAACGGGATTATAAGGCTGGTGAAGTTATCGTACAACAAGGCACCGGCGGTGAGGGTTTCTTCATCATCGTTGACGGGAAAGCAGAAGCCATTCATGAACGCAATGATGGCAAAAGAAATGTAGTAAACATTTTCAAAACCACTGATTTCTTTGGTGAATTGGCTCTACTTAGTGAAGGAATGCGAACCGCCACCGTCGTTGCTGTGGATGATACACAGTGTCTCGTACTCACTCGATGGGAATTCCGTGCCTGTCTTAAAGAAGATCCAGAAATTGCTGTTGTAATTCTTGAGGAATTGGCAAACCGATTCCGCAAACTACTTTCAACACTCTAAATGAAACACACTGCGAAAGCAGCACGGTTCTTTGTAAAACCTCTCATCTCTTCTATGGGAGGTTTTTTATGCCAACGATGAAAGTCAAATAAACAATTCCTCTTGCGATAAGAAAATACGGAAAAACATCATCTTTTTTATTGCACATTGTAATTATACAAACAGAAAAAAACTCCTATAATGTAAGAAGATTCACAAAATTACTATAGGAGAATTTTTTATAATGACAAATCTACCCCGTGTTACAGTTTGGAATGAATTTCGACATGAAAAATCCCATGAAGCCGTCGCCAAGATCTACCCTGACGGCATTCATGGTGCAATCGCAGCCCACCTGCGCGAAAAAGGGCTGGATGTAAAAACCGCCACCCTTGACGAACCTGAACATGGCCTGACCGAAGAAGTGTTGAACAACACTGACGTTCTCACCTGGTGGGGTCATATGGCTCATGGTGAAGTGTCAGATGAAATCGTAGAACGCGTCAAAGAACGTGTACTCGATGGCAGACTCGGTCTGGTTGTTCTCCATTCAGGCCATTTTTCCAAAATCTTTAAATCATTGATGGGCACCACCTGTAACCTGAAATGGCGTGAGATTGGCGAAAAAGAACGTATCTGGGTCATCGACAAAACTCATCCCATTGCCAAAGGCCTTCCAGATTACTTTGAATTGGAACACGAAGAAATGTATGGTGAACACTTCGGTATTCCCACCCCAGACGAATTGGTCTTCATCGGCTGGTTCCAGGGTGGAGAAGTTTTCCGCAGCGGGTGCTGCTTCCACCGTGGCAATGGTCGAATTTTCTACTTCCAACCCGGTCATGAAACCTACGCGAACTTCTACAACCCCAATGTCCGTCAGGTCATCTATAACGCTGTCCTGTGGGCCAAACCAGAATTTCAGGCTCCCCCTCTCTTTGGTCACTTTCCTGAGCCCATCGAAGACATAAAATAACATACAATTGATATAAATCAGCGAAAGCATTACAAGCTGGCTATTTTTGAGGTAGAGGACTGGTAACATTATCCTCACCTGGGTTGTTGGACATTTCTTTAACAATCCAGGTGAGACATCTGCCAAACTCAATAACTTCATCTTCCCTTTCGGTGCATTCCTGGCCCTGCGAGGCATTAATCTCTCATCACCCAAAGGAATCCAATATAATGAACCTTAGAGCATTACCACGCGAAAAATTACTCCAATCCATCGCATATTACATCGGCTTCATCACTTTAGGTCTGGCGATGGTTTCAACAGGACCCGCACTACCTAATCTTCTTGAGCACACCCGTTCATCGATTGATTCCTTTGCAATTGTATTCACCATCTCTTCGATTGGTTTTTTGGTTGGATCTTTCGCTGGAGGCTGGTTGTTTGATCGGGTCAATGGAAACATTGTCATCGGAATGTGTCACCTGCTGGTTGCCCTCACACTGGCAGCAACCCCATTAATTTCAAGTTTATGGTGGATGGGACTTGTCATGTTCATCGCCGCGTTTTCAATGAGTCTTATCGACCTTGGGAGCAACACCCTCATGACCTGGGTTCATGGTGAAGGAAATAAAGGCGCAGTATTTATGAATGCACTCCACTTTTTCTTCGGTGTTGGGGCTGCTATATCCCCGCTGATATTTGGAAAAATAATTACTACAACCGGAGATATCTATTGGGCTTATTGGCTGCTGGCAATTCTTACGATACCTTCAATTTTTTTAATGTTCATCGTACCCAGTCCTGACATTCGCCATCAGGAGAAAAAGCACACCACGACAAGGAAAAATGGGAAAGGTTTTCTTGTTATTCTGCTGGTTATCTACTTCATGTTCTACGTGGGCTTAGAGGCTCAGTTTGGAAATTACATCGTATCCTATATAGAAGCTATGCCGTTTGGTGTCGAGAGCGCTACCTCTTATCAGATTAACTCAATGTTTTGGGGAATGATTACCATTGGGCGTTTCCTTGCAATTCCTATCGCAATGAAAATAAAACCTCGAACCATTATCACTCTCGATACATTTGGTATCATTCTCAGCTTTATAATAATGTTGTCCTTCAACAATTCAATTATCTCCTTGTGGATTGGAACCATCCTGCTGGGTCTATCATTAGCCTCGATGTTCCCAACAGGCATTATTTTTGCGGAAAAACAATTAGGCTTAACAGGAAAAATCACCAGCTACTTCTATCTCGGAATAGGTGTCTCTGGTATGGTCTTCCCCTGGATCATCGGGCAATTTTTTGAGAAAAAGGGAGCTTCTTCTTTCCTTATCGTTATCAGTATCATTGCAGCACTATTAGTATTCAATTGGGCAACCATCAACATTTCCTCACGCAGGAAACAAATTGCAGGCAATTATGAAAACTCTGAAATTCAGTAACCCGCAAAGAGTAAAAAACCTTCAATCCGCAGTTTATTTCTTAGCCATCCTTATCCTGGGTTTTATCGGCCTGATGAAAAGCGCCACGCTTCCTGACTTAGCACAAAGAGCAGGCGTAAACATCAGTCAAATCACCTACATCCTGACCCTGGGTTCTGTCGGATTCATGGTCGGCACGATTCTGGGGGGACGTTTTTATGACCGCTATCCGGGCCATAAACTTCTTGCCAGAGCAATGCTCCTGGCAGCGTTGATGATGGGCATCATTCCATTTCTTAACTCCCTCTGGATGATGCTGATTATTTTCTTCATTTTAGGCCTCGCACATGGTCTCATTGAAGTTGGCGGAAACACCCTTCTATTGTGGGTGCACGGTGAAAATTCTGGGCCCTACATGAGCGCTCTGCACTTCTTTTTTGGTGTCGGCGCTTTCCTTTCCCCGCTCCTGGTTGGCATAGTTGTCCATCAAACTGGAGAATTTGACTGGGCATATTGGCTCATCATGCTCATCATCATTCCCACCGCTCTTTTCTTTGCCCTCATCCCCTCGCCGACCATCCGGGAAGAACCTGAAAAGAATCCAAAAAGTATGGCGAATCGAACGTTCAATACGAACACCTGGTTGATCGTTTTTTTGGCATTATTTCTGTTTCTATATGTTGGCACAGAGGTGGCATTCAGCGACTGGATATTTACCTACGCGAAAGTGAGGCTCCCTCAGGGACTTATCACCCGGGCATATCAGCTCACTTCAGCCTTCTGGGTCGCCATGACTATCGGCCGATTGGTTTCCATCCCTCTTAGCATTAAAATAGATGCACGCCTCTTACTCACACTCGATGTGTTTGGCAGCATTATCAGCCTGGGTATTATACTTTTTGGCGGAGAATCCTTGAGTGCACTATGGATTGGAACAATTCTCCTCGGCCTTTCGATGGCTTCCATCTTTCCGCTTACATTTGTCCTGGCTGAACGTCTCATGGATGTTTCGGGGCGTATTTCCAGTTACCTCATGTTAGGCGCCAGCTCTGGATCACTGATCTTTCCCTGGCTGCTTGGGCAATTTTTCGAATTTATCGGGCCAAGAAGTATCATGGTCACACTCTTCATCGCTATGCTGTTTGATCTTGGCATATTTGCTCTTCTTACCATCAGTATCACACGCAGCAAAACAAAGATTCAAGGATAAATGACGAAAAACCTGAGAATCGGACTCCGAATGAGAAACACTTCTTAGAAATCTGATTTTTTAGAGCTGTTAATAAATTAATCCAGCTTTACAACCGTATCGACAACATTCCTCATCTCGGCTGGGACAGTCAGCATCAGCTTCGTCCCATCCACCCACTTCATTTGCACACAAGATCCATCTCTCAGCAATGTGGCATTGGCAACTGTCTCAGGAACTCCTTCCAGCACAACGCAATCACTCACATAATCTAATATGTGAACATAATGCGTGCTACCCATCGTCGTACTGACCGCATGTCCTTGAGCAGGGATAACTCCTTTTCGTGTTCCATAGACAGATTCTCCGTAAACAGCTAACCAACTGCCTACTTCTCTAAGCCTTTGCGCATGAACCGGGAGAATTTTTCCCTTTGCCGTTGGCCCAACATTCAGCAGATAATTCCCTCCCTGGCTGGCGCTTCTCACCAGATTATGTATCAGATGCCGGGTTGATTTATGATCCTTGTCTGTATGATTCACACCCCAACTGCGGTTGATCGTCATACACACTTCAATCGGCATGTCAAAAATTTTGGTGGTGTTGAACCCGACTGTATTCTCTCCGGGCAAATCCTGCTCAAAACCCTGAACATCTTCACCGGGCAGCGGTTCATCATGTCGGTTATTATGAATCACTGCATCGGGTTGCAAATTGTGAATCATCGAGTAAAGTTCGTCATACTCAAAACTTCCTCCCGGTTTGAAATAAGCATTGGAATCATCCATCAAACTTAACGGCCAATCACCATCAAACCACATACAGGCTATTTCACCATAATTAGTACACAATTCTTTCACCTGACCATGCAGGAAACCAATGTAATCATCCCATCCCAATCCACTTTCTTCTCGAAAACGATAAGCTGGATGATGCCAATCCAATAAGGAGCTGTAGAAACCAAGTTTGATATCGCTTCGTTTTGCACACTCATTCGCTAACTCTTCTAGTGGATCGCGTTTAAAAGCTGTATTTGTGATCTTATAATCACTTAAGGCTGTATCATACATCGAAAAACCATCATGATGGCGGCTTGTTATAACGATGTATTTCTGACCTGCGTCTGCAACCAAGTTCACCCATTCTTTTGCATTAAAGTCGATTGGATTGAATTGATCAGCAAGCTTTTCATATTCTTGAACTGGAATACGCTCATTGTGCATCACCCATTCTCCCCGGGCAAGCAGGGAATAAAGACCCCAATGAATAAACATCCCAAAGCGTACATCCTGAAACCATTTCAATCCTTTTTCTGACACTGGCTTTGCTTTCACAATCAAACTCCTTTTTTTTATCAATGAATTGAGTCCATTATAGCAGGCATCAATAAACCAATTCTTCCCACAATCTAAAATGAAACTCTTAAATTATCCTCATAATATTACAGTAGCTATTCTCATAATTTTTAACTTATTCACCGGAAGTCTAACTAGACTTAAGTATATTCACAAAACAAATCTACAAATAAATATTTTACAGTCATTGATCATCATTTATATTCGTCTTAATATACGGGTTCAAACCCAACTTTTGTACAGCATTCCTCATTTCACGCTATGATAAACTTATAAACGGTTGAAACATAGAACCATAAAGCGAATCATAAAAATCTGTTTTTATTACTGGTATAAGCATAGAATTGATTTAGAGTTAATAAATGAGGGTTTCAACAGAATATGCAAACCAAAATCGATTCTTGATCTTAGGAAAATCAGAATAACGGTATTGAGGGAAAAATGCAATTTAATGCGCCGACCATTCCGCCTTTTGATCATAACGCCGCAAATAATGCACACAACCGACAAAATAATTTAACAAAGCCAACCAGCAGTCTGGGACGTCTGGAAGAAATTTCCATTCAAATCGCAGGCATACAGGGCACGATGCTCCCATCAGTTGAGAAAAAAGCTGTCATCATCATGGCTGCCGATCATGGGGTAACCAGTGAAGGTGTCAGTGCATATCCTTCAGATGTAACACCGCAAATGGTGATGAATTTTCTTCATGGAAAAGCCGCTATCAACACCATCAGCCAATATGCGAACGCGAAAGTACGCATTGTCGATATCGGTGTAAATTATGATTTTAATGGCACAGTTGGCCTGGAAAACTATAAAATAGCATACGGTACCGCCAATATGACCAAAGGGCCTGCTATGACAGCCGAACAAACGCTGAAAGCCTTCCACATTGGTTATACGATCGCAGAAGAAGAGGCGCAGGCAGGTACAAAATTGATCGCAATGGGTGAAATGGGAATTGGCAACACAACCGCATCCAGCGCGATCATTTCATGCATCACAGGCCTTCCAGTATCCGCCGTCACGGGCCGTGGCACCGGGATTGACAACAACGGATTAACCCGTAAAATAGCAGCGATCGAAAAAGCAATTGAAATTAATCAGCCCGACATTTCTGATGCACTTGACGTGCTTTCGAAAGTTGGCGGTCTTGAGATTGCGGGATTGGTGGGCGTCATCATGGGAGCTGCTGCAAACCGGATTGCGGTCGTCATCGATGGATTAATCTCTTCGGCAGCCGCCCTGATTGCCTATGAAATCCATCCAGAAGTGCGTCTATATCTCCTCGCAGGACATCAATCTGTTGAAGTCGGACAAAAAGCCGTCATGGACAGACTTGGTCTCAAACCTATTCTGGATCTGAACATGCGCCTGGGAGAAGGAACTGGCGCCGCTTTGGCCTTCAATATCATTGATTGCGCCTGCCGCACACTCTGCGAGATGGCAACCTTTGCGGAAGCTGGTGTCAGCACCCAGGGGAAACCAGTGTCCCTTCCAGTTTAACCCATCGAAAATTATCAACCCTCACCTAATGAGTAGGGAATAATCGAATGAATGAACAATTATTTTTAAATGAATGTTTTAACAACCCTGCACTCGATGAACGACTTGAGTGGTTTTGCGAACCCATAAATTGGGAGAGCTCAAATGGGAAGTTGATTCTAAATACCGATGCGAAAACAGATTTCTGGGCACGTACTCATTACGGTTTTATCAATGACAACGGACACTGTCTCTGGCTACCAATCAAAGACAATTTTGTACTCTCCACCAAAGTCTCATTCTCGCCAAAAAACCAGTACGACCAATCAGGGCTTATCATCCGAATTTCACCAGATTGCTGGCTGAAAACTTCTGTGGAGTATGAACCTGATGAACCCAACCGACTGGGCGTTGTAGTTACCAATAATGGTTTCTCTGATTGGTCTACACAGGATGTTTCAGACGAAATGACAACAGTAGAATTGCGTATTACGCGAGATGGACAGGATTATACAGTCGAATTTCGAAATGAAAACAATTCCCATTGGTCCCAACTACGTGTTGCCCACCTGCATGACCCGGCTCAGAATGTAAATGCTGGCCTTTATGCTTGCAGCCCTATTGAAGCTGGCTATACCGCAATTTTCGAAAACCTGAAAATCACCAGAACAGTGGCCTGAACCATATCATTCCACTTCCCATGTGATGTGATCCTCAATCAAAACATCCATTTCAAGCCGCAGAATGTTAAAATCACAATCTTCAGCCTTGAGGTCATAAATCCCTGGAAAAACAAAGAATTGAGACCTCTCACCAGGTGCTATTTGATCTTCGCCCAGCCAGTTTCCCCCGAAATAGTCGCTGTGATCAGCACCGATCCACATGTAACAGATCGGTACGTCATAATTATTAACCACAGTCAGGGATGCCTGACACCCATCTTTCTTATCCGCATCGACATCACTCACCTGTAGTCCGTTTTCGCCATTCACAAGTTGTTTTTTGAAATAATATGAAAGATCGGTGCAATCTTCGAGGAGTACGTCATATTTTCCTGGCGGAAGGAACACCGTCAGTGATTCGCCAGTACGCCATGAATCATTCCCAATCCAATCGAAACCCCAATCGTCGCATCGACTGGGAGCAATGCTCACATCACAAAAGGTGACACATGCATCGTTTTGCACCGTGAAAGGTACAAAATCTTCCTCAGGCGTTTCCATGCTCTCTTTCGAAATAGGGCAGGGCAGCGCCTGATTGCCAGCACAGCCAACCAATAAAATAACAATGAGAAAAACCAGTAAACCCATCCAACTGTATTTCTTCATTCATTGCTCCTTTTCCTTTTCACATACTTGATCCACCCACATGGCTGAGGTTACATGACTCTGCTTGTTTTTTTGGGTGCGGTTTAAAGAGCCAGAAGCTTTATCGCAGCGCCGCGATAAAAAGAAGAAGCCCAACAATTCCTAGGGGAATACCAACAATCGCACCCACAATGGTCAATGAGAGTAAAACACCCACAAACACAAAAACCAGACCGAGAATTAATGCCACCGTCCTTCCAACCAGGTTCAGAATCCACAACACTAAACGCCAGATCGCATAAAATGGCCAGATAAACCAGGGAATTCGTTTCCTTCTGCTAGAATTATTCATCACTTTTCCTTTCTTAGGGTTTCCCATTTCTAATTTATTCGTCAGCGTATGGTTTGTCAAATCGTTTGTCAAACGCATTATTCTCTTTCAGTTTCATATCCCAGTACATATGACTGGCATTTGTTTTCAAAAATGTTTTCGCTGCCAAACTTAATTTTTCAGGTTTTAACAATTCTTTCAATAACCTATCATCAAAAAAACCGTCTGCTGCCAGAGAAACACCCAACTGATTAAATCGTTTAAACAACTTGCGGGTCATCACTTCAGGCTTAATTTGAATACCTTCAACACCACCTCGAATGATCGTACCAACATGCTTCCCATTCAACCGTTCACATAACTTCCTCAAATATCGTGCTACAGGTTGAGAGTGCCGCGATTCGCGAAATCCAGATTGCACCAAAAACGCCAGGGGTTTCCCGGCCAGGTCGTGGGGATATAACGCATCAATAAAATGCTTCGTCACTCCAGGCATTCCATCCGTATACAGCGGAAAACCCAAAATAATCATGTCAGCACAATCTACCGCTGCTACATACAGCGCAGTGCTGTCTGTATTCCGCAAGTAAAACACCTCTGCTTCAATAGAAGCATCAACCTCTCGCATACCTGCCAGTATCTGCTCAAAAAGCAACCGCGTGTTGCTATTTTTCCCTCGTGGAGAGCCATTAAGCATAACAAGCTTCATTACGCACCTCCTCAATTCCATCCGCCATAGTGTACACATAGTCACACCGGCTGCGAAAATTCAACGCCAATCGGGTCATAAATTCTTTTACAATGGCCATATCTTCCTCATCTGTATCAGCCTCTTGCTGAACAATCAGTGCCAGACTGGGATAATGATCATACCGCTTTCGATGATGACATTCTCCCTGCACCACATCAATGTAAGGATGAAGCAGGGGAATCATTCTGTCCATTGCTCTTTTCACCTCCGCACTCACATAGCCAGCAATCATTGGACTGATATAAAGCAATTGATCTGCTGCCATCACCTTGCGGTAGATTTCTTCCATGTCATCTTTAAAGATACACCGTCCAGGGGTTGCCCACCAGCATGACCAGCAGCCTGTACAATAACGGATGTCTTTTTCTTGGAGGTTAATACATTCAACGCTCGCACCATCTTCTCCAAGAGCAATTACCAATGCTTTAATATATTGTTGGTAGCTCTGCTCTTTTCCTGTTGAGTGTCCATTGAGAATGATAATTTTTTTCATCCGAACTCCTTTATTTATTTCTCCCGGTATTGTGGCAGGTAACTGGTCATTCGTTATCTTCTCGCAATACTAATTACGCAAAACCAGGTGTCTGGTTGTAAAAACATATCAAGAAATCTGCTGTAGCAGATTTCTTGATTCATAGACGTAATAGTTTTCATACTATCAATATTTAAGTGTCGCTTTCTCACGCGTTGTAGGTTGCGGCAGTCGCACTGCCCCCCTCGCCTGTCCAGTTAGTGTGGAAGAATTCATCTCTCGTTTTATCGACACGCTGGTAGGTATGCGCTCCAAAGTAATCACGTTGTGCCTGAATTAAATTCGCGGGCAAACGTTCATGACGGAAGCCATCAAAGAAAGCTAATGCACTGGATATTGCCGGCACAGGCACACCAAACTCCACAGCTTTCGCAATCACTCGCCGCCAGGCTGCCTGAGCATTCTCGACCTCAGTCTTGAAAAAATCATCAAACAGCAAATTGCTTAATCCGGGGTTTTTATCAAAGGCGTTTTTAATATCTTTCAAGAAAGCCGAACGAATAATGCAACCGCCTCGCCACATCAATGCGATACCGCCATAGTTCAATTTCCAGCCATATTCTTTGGCGGCTTCCATCATCAGCATATAACCCTGAGTATAGGAAATGATCTTTGAAGCATATAAGGCGTCATGAATATCTTTTACAAAAGCAGCTTTATCGCCTTTAAAAGTGAGTTCCGGGCCACTCAAGAACTTTTCAGCTTTTATACGGTCCTCTTTCAGCGCCGAAAGTGAGCGAGCCAGCACAGCTTCTGTGATCAAGTTCAACGGGATACCAAACTCCAAGGAAGTGATCGCAGTCCAGCGTCCGGTACCTTTTTGCCCCGCACGATCAAGGATCAGATCAACTACGAAATTTCCCTCTTCATCCTTATATCCCAAAATGTCACGAGTGATCTCGATCAAGTAACTGTCAAGTTTTCCCTCGTTCCATTCAGCAAAGACATCATGCATCTCATCATTGCTCATTCCAAGAACATTCTTCAGCAAGTCATAGCTCTCTGCAATCAACTGCATATCGCCATACTCGATGCCATTATGCACCATCTTGACAAAGTGTCCAGCACCGTTCTCCCCTACCCAATCGCAGCAGGGACTGCCATCTTCCACTTTGGCTGAAATTGATTGCAGAATTGGTTTCACACTTTCCCATGCCTCTGGTGACCCACCGGGCATAATTGAAGGCCCAAAACGCGCCCCCTCTTCACCGCCAGAAACGCCAGTACCAATATAATAAAGCCCTTTGCTCTCTACATACTGTGTGCGGCGCATCGTATCATGATAATTAGAGTTCCCGCCGTCGATAATGATATCCCCCGGTCCCAGCAACTTCAACAGGGCTTCAATCTGAAGGTCAACTGGTTTACCGGCTTTAATCATCATCATCACCCGTCTTGGACGTTTAAGCACGCCCACCAGTTCTTTCAATGAGTGTGCACCATAGATTTCTGTTCCTTTAGCACTGTCCTCTAAAAAATGATCGACTTTTGAAGTTGTCCTGTTGAAGACTGCAACTTTATAACCGTGATCATTCATATTCAGGACTAAATTTCGTCCCATTACAGCCAGACCAATCAAACCAATATCATGAGTTGCTGCTGCCATCTGTATTCTCCTGTAAAATTTTTATCGTATATCAGTTATACCTATTTATCAATCATCGTAATTCCTGCGGTACATACGCAGGCAGTTTTTGTGTTGCAAAAATTCGTTTAAAACGGGCAAAACGTTGAAGGCCGTTCACCAATGGAATGCTGGGCCAATTACTTCCGATCAAAGGCATCGCATAATGAGTGAAATCATCAGTCACATCAATCCGATTTTTCGAAATCCATTTCTTAGGAAAGATTCGCTCCGAATTTGCTACCTTTTCCAAGGGGACTTTATCATATCGAACACTGTAAATCGATCCGGGGTTACGAAGAATCGTACTCATGTACCCATTACCGTCCTTGAGCGCAATCTCAACCGCCTTTTGCCCCAGTTTGTATGCTTCTTCCATGTCAACTGTCGAAGCATAGATTGGATTATGGCGTTGATCCGTGCCAGCCATATTACCGCGTGCCTTTCCGCGTGCTGCCAGACCCACTGAATTAAGGTAATTGATCACCACTTGCTTAACCGTGGTTTTGCTGGCAGAAAACTGGGTATGCCCAAAACTATCTTTAGCATCCCCCACATCACCAACATCAAAACCTTCACTCACTACCAGCAGCACCCGTTTACTGGCTTTCAACTCATCATTAACCAAATCAGCCATTTCAGGTAAAGTGAGACCAGACTCTGGCAAATAAATCTGCAGCGGCATCTCTCGATTCGGATCCGCCAGACGTGCCGCCGCGGGAATAAACCCAATTCGGCGTCCCATTGCTTGAAGCACCAGCACAGGATCGGTGGGGGAGGAACCTTCGTTTTCCTGATTGGCATTCTGTACGTTCAAAGCCCAATACCTTGCCACAGAGCCATAGCCCGGTGTATGGTCAATCAATTTAAATTCCTGATCTCCTACATCATTATCAATCGTTTTCGGCCCACCCGTAGCCACCAGATCAAGACCCTGTTCCTGTGCTAACTGAGCTATTTTATACGCTGTGTCCATTGAGTCGTTGCCGCCGATATAGAAAAAATAACCGATGTTATGTGCCCTTAACACATCAATCACACGTGCAAAGTCTTCCAACTGATGTTCTTTGAGTTTATAGCGGCAGGTGCCAATCGCTCCAGACGCAGGTGTAATACTCAACAGGGCAACTTCTTCCTCGGGCTGCACAGAGAGGTCTATCAATTCTTCGGTCAAAACCCCTTCGATACCGTGAAAACCTGCATACACCTTTCCGAAATGATCGGGCATTGCTTTGCACATTTCCACAATACCTCGTAAGGTGCCATTGATCACGGATGATGGGCCGCCAGATTGCGCCACCAATACGTTTTTATTCATTCAAAGCTCCATTCTTCAGGCGATACAGTATCTCGCCGGCATGTTCTACCACCAGAACACCTTCAGCCTCCCTGTTTTTCCATTCATCCAGGTCAATTGAATCAGGATCCAGATACCCTAAATTGATCTTCTGGCAGGTTTCCTTTGATATTCCTGTCGCTAGAGTAACGTTCACCCTGGGGGTTTCCACACCACGCTTTTCATCATAACTCCCCATTCCCTTGGCATGCGTTGAATGCGCCAACACCCCCCAGGGTTCATTTTTAAACTTGTCCCATTGTTTTACAAAATAATCACGAACATGATAGCCAATTTTCTCGATTACCTTGCCGTGTGTAAAACTGATTTCATCAATATGAGGGGCAAAAATCACCACCTCGCCCCCATCAGCAATCACCGGTTCCATCTTATACATCCCTTTGGCTGCTGTCCAAAAATCATCATATAACTCGGGCATAATCGCGAGAACACGCTTGTAAGGTTTCTCAACATAATGGATATGCACCTCCGCTGAAAGCGCTGAGGCAGACTCCCATGCCTCTTGTGCACTGCCAAAGTAGATACCATTCACTCCGTCCTGCACTACCACAAGTGAGAAACAGGCTATTGGGGTCGGAATCATCTCAGCAGCTCGATCAATCACCGCCCGAACAACCGTATATCCGCTGCCAATGATTTCGTAGCTGGTAATCAAAGCCCCCAGCCAATGCGTGAAATTAATGATCTCGTTTCCGCCAATACCCGGGAAAAAATATTTGTTTCCACCTGAAAACCCAACCACCTCATGCGGGAACACCGGCCCCAAAATAATAATTTGATCGTAATCCAGGATTAATTTATTCAAACTGACCGGCACGTCCATTTCGAGCATACCATTACTGATTTCTTTAATTTCTTCAGCCGAAATCACCCCGAGTTGAGTGAAAGTTTCAGGATCTTCCCAGTGATGGTTAAAAATAATACTTTCGCCGGCTTTTCCATCAACCACCTCTACACCCACTAGTTTACTGAGCTGAGCATCCGTCATCACCGGATGTGTACCAAGAGCAACCAGAAAATCAAGCTGTCGGGTCCTGGGAGCGACCAGTTCCTGAAACAGTTGATATATCAGTGACAGAGGCATAGTTCGTGTTCCATCTGGAATCAAAACCAATACTCGTTTATTGTCTAATTCCAATGAATTAGCACCACCGGCAACAATCTGCCGGATTTCTGATTTTGATAAAAAT
>CAZQSG010000049.1:0-18582 GCA_964595925.1 uncultured Anaerolineaceae bacterium
ATTGGGTGAAAACCAAAGCGCATAAGCCATATAAAATAAAAAACATAGGCCACTAACCAGAGAAAATTACGTGAAAATCCTGGCTGTTTTTTGAAAACCAGATCGATACACATTAATACACAAACAAGAACTACGACAAAAAAAGAGATCAACTCATAATTAAATAATAAGCTTCCATAGAGCAAAATCACTATCCCAAAGAAATAACCCACCAATAACGATAGCATAAACCGTAAGCGATTCATTAATATTCTCCAAGTAGAATTTTTCTATCCAATTTTTTATCCTCATTTAGTGTAGCATAAATAGGAACTTTGTAGCTTGAACTAAGATAAGTTTCTTGATAATTTTTTCATTGACCAGTACAATCATACAGTTATGAAACTTGCGATTATTTCTGATACACACAATGATTCCCGCGCATTAACCCATTTCCTGGCTCTCATGAAAAACATGCAGATCAGTACCATCTGCCATTGTGGTGATCTGTCCAGTCCAAAGATGATTCCGCTATTTAATGGTTTCCAGGTCTTTTACAGTTTTGGAAACTGTGATTATCTCTCAGGGGAAATTCACGATCAGCTCCTTCTCCTGGGCACTGAAAGCCTTGCATCGACATTGTGTCAATTTATATTGCAAGACATTCCAATGGCAGTCGTTCATGGACATGATAGAAATATCAATACACTAGCAAAGTCTGGCAAATTCCGATATATTTTCACCGGGCATACACATAAAAAAAAGGATGAAACAATCAAAAACTGTCGCATCATTAATCCTGGTTCACTCTCCTCTCGAGGATACAACATCGGTACTTACGCGATTCTTGATCTGGATTGCAATGTTTTAGAATTTCATTCCATAAACTATTAAATGCTATAATCGAAATATGAAACCCAAACAAATTCTCCTCTCATGGCAAGAAGTGGACAAGTTGATTGATCAGCTCATTCCTCAATTTGACACCGAGTTTCAAGCCATGGTCGTAATCACTCGCGGTGGTATTATCCCTGGAGGCTTGCTTGCTGAAGCTCTACAACTGTCAACTGTCTTAACCGCTTCTGTTAATTTTCCTGCTCAATGGAAAATTCGAGAACAGCATAAAAAAGATGATCGATTTACTGTTTGGCCCAAATTCTTACAATTTCCTGAAGATGAATTACTCAAAGATAAAAACGTATTAATTGTTGACGATGTTTGGGGTTCAGGAAGAACAATTACATCTGTAAAATATCGTGTAGAGACTGCTGGTGCAAAATCATACACGTGTGTTCTACACTTCAATCCTTATCGCAATTTATTTGGCAACGAACGACCTGATCATTTTGCCGAAACCACAGATAAATATGTAATATACCCCTGGGAAACGTACAGGGGCATTGATCGCGTCATCTTGGGGGAATAATTTTTTTTATAGATCAGTTTTTTATACTCTAGTTGCTTTTGTCAGGATACAAACATAAATCATGAACCGGACAATTCAGGCAGTCTGGTTTCCTTGCTTTACATATTCTTCTCCCCAAATAAATCAAATTAATATGAGCGGTTCGATATTCTTCAACATTAAAACAAGAAGCCAGATATTCATGTGAATTTTCAACCGAAATCTCAAGAGGACGAATGCCAATACGCCCGGTAACTCGATATACGTGTGTATCGACTGGAAAGGCAGGGAGATCGAGTGAAAAAAGCATGACAATTGAAGCTGTCTTTGGGCCTACTCCCTTCAAATTCACCAGGTATTCATAAACCATTTCTCGTTCCCAATCTCGCATAAAGTCCAAATCTAATTGTTTAAACTCTTGATCAATCTTTTTTAGTACGGCTTGAATCCGCGGACCTTTTTGATTAGCCAAACCAGCAACTCGAATTGTCCCAATTAACTCATCCTCATGCGCATCCTTTACCTCTTCCCAGGTAGGATAATTTTCTCTCAAGGCATTATAAGCAATATCTCGATTTCGATCATTCGTGTTTTGCGAGAGGATTGTTAACATTAACTCATCCAGAGCGGGCCGTTTCTCCCAGGTCGGGGTTCCAAATTTCTCTAAGAGCAGTTCGTAAACTGCCCTTGCACGAACTTTTTCTGTCATTAAAGTGTTATTCACGATTCAATCTATTTGTTGATTTTAATCGAAAAACAAGGTTGAAGGTTTCCCACTTTATATTTTCGAACATTATAAATTGGTCTAGCGCCATATTCAGCAACATCAGCTAAAGCACTTTCATCAAAAATACCAAACAGCCGAAGCATTTCCACAGCAACTACCCCTCTTGCTCTGCCAGAAGCATCACCATCAGTGATTTTAAATGTGATACCCACGCCAGGACTGCCTGGATAACGGGCATCAGGCAAAATGCCAATCGCCTGATAACCATCAGCGCCACCCTTAGAAATAATTTTCCCTTTCGCGGCTTTCATCAAAATAGTGTCCATCCCCTTGGGACCACTGATCATCTCAGGATAATGTGTAATTGCATTAGTTATTTTTCTGCAGGCAACCTGTCGCGTTTTACCTAGATGAACAGGATCACATAATCTCGCATATGCAAATGCCGCTTTCCAAAGCGGTACACCAAAAACAGGAACTGAACAACCATCGACACCAATCACCACTTCCTCAACCGGAACATCAGCCATTTCTGCGAATGTCTGAATAATCCGTTTCTGAACAGGGTGTTCGGGTGAAACATAGTTTTCGAAATCAAAATCTTGAAGCTTGGCCTGAGCCAGCATTCCGGTGTGTTTCCCAGAACAATTGTGGCGATACGCATCAGGTTCTTCCCCTCGTCGAATCATAGCATCATAAGTATCACGATCTGCAGGCGGGTGCACCCCACATAGCAGATCTTCAACGGATATACCAATTTTCTGATGCATTGATTTCAGAGTAGCAACATGTTCATCAGTACCCTGATGAGAAGCACATGTAATTGCCAATTCTTTTTCAGTAAACTTAAAAAATTCAACTCCTCCCATCTCGACCAAAGGAATCGTTTGAAAAGGCTTTGAAGAAGATCGTAAATATAACACTTCGCCAACATCCCCGATTGAACCGAGGAGTTTGCCATTTGAATCTACAACCGCAAGGGCACCAAAATGAATAGATTCTACAAGAGAGCCACGGATTGACTCTACCATTGGTTCGCAATAATAATTTTGCATTGTCGAGAGGGTTCCTTCCACTTTTGTTTGTTAAGTTGATGCCCTTGATTTAATGAAACTTGATGCTGGAGCATCAAGTTTCATTATAAACCTTCTTCCATAATTTTTTTAGGTTTTTTTAATAACAATCGCTATCTGCAATATATTGATTAATTTGTTATGATTAATGAAAATACATGTGGCATTTAAACCAAATTATTATTCACATAAAAATTTCGTTATACTATATTACTCCGCTGCAACCTTGGCAAGCATTGAAATATTAGAGAGGATGATTCTACAAGTGAGAAACATGGATAAAAAGAAAAAAAGACATGGCCGGGTAGCAATTCTTTCTATCGTGGCCACAATCATCAGCCTTGAATACCTTGGGTTGATCTATCCCAGTCTGCGAAGTCGTTTTTTTTACTTTCTGGCAAGAATCGAGCGTTTATTGTCTTCGCGAAAGTCGCTTGAAGAACGACGTGATGCAATAGATCATTTAGACCAGGTTATATTACTCGAATCAAAGAAATTGCAAACCATACCCGTATACTTAGATAACCTGCACCTCGAATGGATTCTCCCTGAAACAGAAATTGATCCTTCAAAAGTCATTCTCTACCTTCATGGCGGAGCTTACGTTCAAAAAACGCCCGAATTTCACAAGCGATATACAAAAAGCATTGCTGATGATTCTGGCATCCGTGTTCTGATGGTTGATTACCGATTGGCACCTGAACACCCTTTCCCAGCAGCATTAGAAGATGCCACCAAAGCATATCATTGGCTATTAACTCAGGGTTACAAATCCAACAATATTGCCCTTGCTGGAGATTCAGCAGGTGGAGGTCTTGCTGCCGCAATAATAATCCAGTCTAAAGAAAATGGAGAGGAATTACCAGCATGTGTTGTAATGTTATCACCCTGGCTTGATTTAACCGGCAGTGGTAATTCTATAGTTCGCCTGGCCAAAGTGGACGCTCAATTGAATTGGAAGACTTTACGAATTTCTGCGAAAAGTTATTATGGCGATTACCCACCCGATTTCCCGCTTATCTCCCCTCTTTATGCAAATCTCAAAGGATTCCCACCAACGTTGATTATCGCAGGTGGGCATGAGATATTGCTTGATGATTCCATCCGTTTTGCTGATCGTGCAGTCATGAGTAATGTGGATGTCGAATTACTCGTAGAACCAAAAATGGGACATGCCTGGTCAATTTTTGAAATGGTTATCCCTGAAGCCCAAAAGGCAAATGAAATCATGTGCAATTTTATCCAGAAGAATTTAGAATAAATTGCACCAGTCCGAATTAACACAATTGGTACTTTAGAGATTATTAGGAAACAGCTATCTCAGCACATCAAACACCCAAAAAGAATAGGAGTAGGTAATGGAAAAAGTGAATTATAAGGGGTGGGAAAATTGCTATAAACTCACTAATGGAAAAATTGAGCTGGTTGTCACCACCGATGTTGGTCCGAGAATCATCTTCTTTGGATTCGTTGGCGGAAAAAATGTTTTTCATAATTTTGAAGATATGGTGGGTACAACTGGAAGTGACGAATGGAAAATCTATGGAGGTCATCGCCTCTGGCATGCCCCAGAAAATCAACCCCGTTCCTATTTTCCTGATAATAACCCAATCAAAATCGAGGATAAAGAAACTTTCATCCGCCTTCTGCAGCCTGTTGAGGACACAACTGGAATCGAAAAGCAAATAGATATTTATCTTGATCAGTCAAAGCCTGAGGTAAAAGTTATTCACCGATTGATCAATCATAATGTCTGGGGTGTTGAACTGGCAGCCTGGGCTCTCTCTGTGATGGCTCCTGGTGGAAAAGCTATTATACCTTTTCCAAAACGCGGTTCTCATACCGACGGGGATTTGCTTCCCAGTAGTTCCCTCGTGTTATGGTCCTATACCAGAATGGCAGATAAACGCTGGACCTGGGGCGATAAATACATCATACTTCAATCAGAAATTGGAAACGATATGGCCCAAAAATGCGGTGCAGTGGTAGAAGATGGCTGGGCAGCATACGTAAACAATGACCTTCTTTTTGTAAAGCACTTCGATTACCTGCCTGAATTTACTTATCCCGACATGGGGAGTAATGTTGAAACATTTACCAATGAATCATTCCTTGAATTGGAAACCCTGGGGCCACTCTGCTGGCTGCTTCCCAATGAGGCAGTTGAACATACCGAAACTTGGAATTTATTCGATGGTATAAAAACACCCTTATCAGAAGAAGAAATTGATAAAATTATTCTTCCAAAGGTAAAAGTGAGTTAGAAAACCATCGAATGAAATTCAACGCAATTGTGTTAAATTGCTCGTATTTCCAGAACGGAAATCCAAAATAACTGAGAAATGCCCAATTTCTCTCATGATACAATTGGCTATTTTTAGGGGAAAAGGTTTTGATCCCTTTTTATTGATGATGGTTTTCCAAAATGATGAGGTCAGCATGCAAAAGTTGAAAGTTCTATCTGTTTTTGGCACCCGTCCTGAAGCAGTAAAGATGGCTCCTGTCATCAAAGCTCTTGAAAATTCACCCGACATCGAATCAATCGTTTGTATAACAGCACAACATCGAGAAATGTTGGATCAGGTATTAGCGTTGTTCAATATTACACCCGATATTGATCTCGATTTAATGAAAAAGAATCAAACCTTAGCCGATCTCACCGCCAGAATTTTGCAGACGCTTTCACCAGTCATCCAATCCGTTCAACCGGAGTGGATACTGGCACAGGGAGATACCACGACGGTGATGACAACCACTTTGCTGGGTTACTATCATCAAATAAAAGTGGGGCATATCGAGGCTGGTTTGCGCACTCACAATAAATGGGAACCCTTCCCAGAAGAAATTAATCGGCGCATTGCAGGGGTTGTAGCCGATTTGCATTTTGCTCCCACGCAGCATAGCAAAGAAAACTTACTCCGAGAAGGCGTCCCAGATGATCATATTAAAGTTACGGGCAACACGGTCATTGACGCTTTGAACGAGATTTCCTCCAGAGAACCGGATTCAGCCACAAAATCTTTATTAGCCTCTTTGGGTATTCCATCAAAAAAGAAATTA
The DNA here is from genome assembly GCA_964595925.1 of uncultured Anaerolineaceae bacterium. Taxonomy (GTDB): domain Bacteria; phylum Chloroflexota; class Anaerolineae; order Anaerolineales; family Anaerolineaceae; genus SpSt-1165. The sequence goes on from CAZQSG010000049.1 coordinate 6,245, forward strand.
GTGCTTGTTACAGTTCACCGCCGCGAAAATTTCGGTGAACCTATGAAACGAATTTTCACTGCTATTAATAAACTTGCCGAGAAGTATAAAAACGATGTTCAATTTGTCTATCCTGTGCACCTAAACCCAAAGGTTCAGGAACCTGCTCGTCAAATTCTGGGTGGTACACCCAATATCCAATTGATTGATCCGATTTCTTACCTGCAAATAATCCATATCATAAAAAATGCGCTATTGGTGCTTACAGATTCAGGTGGAATTCAAGAAGAAGCCACAGCAATGCACATCCCCACATTGGTGTTACGAAATGTTACTGAACGGCCTGAAGGTGTTGAAGCAGGAGTATTGAAATTGGTTGGTGATGATCCTGAAACAATCATGAGTGAATTCTCGAATCTAGTTGATAACCCCTCCGTATACTCTACGATGGCGCAGATAGAAAACCCCTTTGGTGATGGGCATGCAGCCAAAAAAATTGTAGATCATATACTCAACTACGAATGCCGATAATGGAATAATTAGAATATAAAATGATAAAAAAAACGATTTGTGTTTTACCAAAATTAGAGACTTTGGCGGGCCCGGCTTCATTTTATGCCAGATTTACAAAATCCGTACGCGCACGCGGATTCATAGTCCACAATAATCCATTAGACCCAGATATTGACGTAATCCTTGTAAGTGCAGGCTCCCGACATCTGGGGCAGCTCTTGCGAGCAAAGCGCCGCGGGATACAAATTGTACAAAGGTTGGATGGGTTAAACTGGCACCACAAACACATGAAAACCGGTGTGTATCATTTCATCCGCTCGGAACTCAACAACCTTCTTATGCAAATCATCCGCCGTTTTCTTGCTGATCGTCTCATTTATCAAAGTAAGTTTGCAAAAGATTGGTGGGAAAACACATATGGCCCTGTATCAACTCCCCATAAAATAGTATTCAATGGAATTGATCTGAATGAATTTTCCCCCGATGGCGAGGGTTCTCCACCCACAGACCACATCCGCATGCTTGTTCTGGAAGGCAGAATGGGGGGCGGGCAGGAGAAGGGGCTAGATAATGCTATCCGGGTAACACAAAACCTAAACCGTGACACACCGGATCGTGTGGAATTGGTGGTGGTTGGTCAGGTAGATGAAAAATTGAAAGCCTATTGGGTAAAAGAAGCCAACACAAGAATCACCTGGAAAGGACAGATACCACGGGATCAAGTCCCAATGATGGATCGTTCTGCCCATCTGATGTTTTCTGCAGATTTGAATGGTTCTTGCCCCAATGCAGTTGTTGAAGCACTGGCCTGCGGTCTTCCAGTTGTTTCATTTGCGACCGGTGCAATCCCTGAAATGGTAACTGACCAGGCCGGCTTGGTGGCTCCTTACGGCACCGATTTTTGGAAATGTGAAACACCTATCTTTGATCCTATCATTCCTATGATAGAAGAAATTATTGCCAATCAGGAAAAATTCAGAACCGGTGCCCGTAAACGTGCTGAAGAAGCCTTTGACCTTTCGATAATTGTAGACCAATACCTGGATTCATTATTTCCAAATCAAAAATATAATCTCGAATGAGACGCATGCTGACAGCATTGGACATTATTTAACAAAAAATCGGATACCTTCTTCAGACATCCGATTTTTGTTATCAATTAATATTTATTTAGAGACCAATTGCAGCCCGGAGTTCATCAACTTTGTTGGTTTTTTCCCAGGTGAGATCTAAATCATCCCTGCCAAAGTGGCCATAAGCCGCAAGTTGCTGATAAATTGGTTTACGCAGATCAAGATCGCGGATGATAGCACCAGGACGCAGATCAAAAACTTCTTCAATCGCATCAGTGATTTTCTGATCATCCACTTTTCCTGTTCCAAAAGTTTCAATATTAACACTTAATGGATGTGCCACACCGATCGCATAGGCGACTTGAATTTCACAACGATTGGCTAAACCAGCAGCGACGACGTTTTTAGCAACCCAACGTGCAGCATAAGCCGCAGAACGATCTACTTTCGTCGGATCTTTACCAGAAAACGCTCCACCGCCATGCCGCCCCATACCGCCATAGGTATCAACAATTATCTTACGGCCAGTCAAGCCAGCATCACCTAAAGGCCCACCAATGTAAAATCGACCGGTAGGATTCACATAAATCTCAACATCATCATAATCTATGAGATCTGCGGGCAGAATTGGTTTTATTACATGTTCAATTACAGCATCTCTGATTTCTTCTTGAGTCGCGTCAGCGGCATGTTGAGTGCTGATCAAAACAGTTGGAATGCATACGGGTTTGCCATAGTTATATTCTACTGTTACCTGGCTTTTCCCATCCGGGTAAAGGAATGGTACTGTGCCGTCTTTACGCACTTTTGCTAATTGACGTGTCAATTTGTGGGCATAATATATCGGAGCAGGCATCAATGTCGGTGTATCATTACAGGCATAACCAAACATCATCCCCTGATCACCAGCGCCTAACATTTCAATCTCTTCTTCTGTCACCTCACCAGTTTTTGCCTCAAGTGCTTTATTAACGCCCATGGCAATGTCGCCAGATTGTTGAGCGATCGCAGAAATCACTCCGCAGGTGGCACCATCAAAACTTTTCTTGCCGCGATCGTATCCGATATCCATTACAACCTTACGTACCAATTCATCAAAATTGACAAACGCTTCCGTTGTGATCTCGCCAAGAATCATCACAAAGCCTGTTTTGGTGGCACATTCACATGCTACACGGGATCGAGGATCCTGTTCAAGACATGCATCCAATACAGCATCGCTGATCTGATCACACATCTTATCTGGATGACCTTCTGTGACAGATTCAGAGGTGAAAAGGTACTTTTCAGAATTCATAAAAGTATTGCTCATTTTTTTCTAACCTCCATATAGATTTAATTGAAAATGCCCCGCTCTGAAATTTTTACAGGGGGACATTCATAAATTTTGGCTGTCCTCCTATCTACCAGATTTGCCCGATGTTCTGGGCTTCTACACCACACATGTGGTTTGACGGAATTAGCACCTTGGATTTTTCCCAGGTTGCTGAGGTTTCTCAGGGCCGTTCCCTCCACCTCTCTGGATAGAAGTTGCCTTGGGGGCAATTTTCATTTTATTAAACTTATGTTATATGAAATTCCCATTCTTGTCAAACCAGAATTAAAATTTTGTGGAATCCATTCCCCGTAATTGAATAAAATGTAGGGTGAATGTATACAAAATATTATCAGGATATATTTTCCCCTGGCTTTTTACTTATTAGATTTCCTGACTGTTGAAGCTGCATTACTCATTAATTGTCTGAAAATTAATTGACTCCTGGATTGTGCCCTCAATTGGTTCTCACATGGCATTATTACCTGTGATTGCCAAATCGGACAACTCATTTCAAGGATTCAATACTATCTTAAGAACTAACCTGTGATTATCTGAATCCATATTGCTCCAATTGCAGCCGCCCAAAGATGAGTATCAATTCGATCCAAAAATCCACCATGCCCGGGTAATAATTTGCTTGTATTTTTCACCCCCGCACTGCGCTTGATCATACTGATTACAAAATCGCCTACCGGGACAATACCATAAAGCACAGTCCCAAATAATGCTATTTGGTAAATTTTCATCATAAAAAGATCATGCCAAAAAAAACCAATCAGTATAGAAAAAAGAAACGAGGAGACCACACCCCCAAGATACCCTTCCCAGCTCTTGTCAGGACTAATCCGCTTCTCAATCTTATGCTTTCCCCATCTACTCCCAATAAAATAAGCCCCCGAATCACCAATTCCTGTGTTCATGATAATGAACGACAGCCAGATATCTCCATTTTGAAAAGACCGGATCGTGATAAAACCAGCACCCAAATAACCAATATAAAGTACGCCTGTGACCATAACCAGTAAATTAATAGGTGCCTTTTCATCACCCAATTCATACTGCTTCATAGATACAAGCACGCAGAGTAAAAGAATAACCAATGTCATTGTGTTAATCTCAATGGGAATTAAATGGTTTTTTGACAACACCACACCCGTTATCCCAAGGACCAACACAATTGAATTTGCCCGATAACCGTCCTTACTAAATAGCCTTCCCCATTCCCATCCGCATATTCCAAGAGACAACAATATAAAAAAAGTAAAAACCACCCCACCCAACCAGATCATAAGACCTGTGACCGCAAGTAATGAGAGTGCTGTTATCATCCGTGTTTTCAATGTTGTCATAGTGATTAATTACCAGGGTCTAATCAATTTATTTGAGCATGTGTTTTACCGAATCGCCGTTCGCGTGCGGCATAATCTACCAAAGCATCATAAAACGCTTCACGACCGAAATCAGGCCAAAATATTTTTGGGAAATACCATTCCGAGTAGGCGGTTTGCCATAGTAGAAAATTACTCGTCCTGAATTCACCAGAGGTACGAATCACCAAATCTGGATCAGGAATTCCTGAGGTAAAAACATATTGTGAAATAAGATTTTCTGTTATTTCTTCTGGTTTCCGCCCATCGGCGATTATTTTTTCTACTGCATAAATGATTTCATCTCTCCCACCATAATTCCAGGCAATGCACATATCCAATCGGTCATTTTTCGAAGTCACTTCCAAAGCCGCATTAATTTTCTTGATGAGACGGGGTTCCAATCGTTCTAAACGTCCAATATGACGCAACCGGACGCCCTGGCGATTAAGTTCTGGCAATTCTTTTTCAATCGCTTCCGATAGGATATTCATTAATCCCCGCACTTCCTCCTGCGGTCTGCTCCAATTTTCAGTAGAAAACGCATACACAGTTAAATACCGGACACCAAATTCAACGCAAGCTTTAATAATGTTCCTGAGGTTTTGTGCTCCAGCACGATGGCCGAATAAACGCGGTTTTCCACGCTGCTTTGCCCATCGCCCGTTACCATCCATGATGATCGCAACATGGACAGGAATTCGACCTTGAGCAAGTGGTGCAAGTTTTTTATTCACACTATACCTCTATAATTAAACTTCAAGAATCTCTACTTCTTTCGCATCACCAACAATTTTTAATTCTTCAGTGTATTTATCTGTAATTTTTTGTAGTTTTTCTTCACCTCGCTTCAAATCATCTTCAGAGATCAATTTTTCCTTTTCATATTCCCGAAGATCTTTCATGCAATCTCGTCGCACATTCCGGACAGAAACCTTCCCGTCTTCTACTCGGTGATGAACTTGTTTCACAAGTTCTCGGCGGCGCTCTTCATTCAAAGGAGGAAGAATTAAACGGATCACCTTACCATCATTCGCGGGTGTAATCCCCAGGTCTGATTTATGAATAGCCTTGATAATTTCTTTCAAAGTTGATGCATCAAATGGTCGAATTAATATCTGGCGAGGTTCTGGCACACTGACAGTAGCAAGTTGATTCAGGTTGGTAGGCATTCCATAATATTCGACTTCAATACCATCCACAAGCGCAGGTGTCGCTCTTCCTGTTCGAATATGCTTTAAATCGTCTTCCAATACATCCACTGCGCCTTTCATCCTTAATTCAGCATCTTTCAGTATGTCATTAATCATGGTGTCTCCTTTTACTGAAATTGGTCCTTTTATTCTCGGTTAATTGTACACTGTTTTCGCCATTTTTTTGTAAAAAAATGGCGTCACGTGAATTTTCGAGGGTGTTTACTTCCATACGCAAGAGAATGATACAATTGTTCACGATGCGGATTCCTACTCCTACTTCTGTCCTCTTTGTCGGTTGATTTCAGAAAAAAAGCGAAGCTTTTATTAGAACACATCAAATATATTCCAACATTCCACAAGAAATAAGCAGCCACAATAAAATGAGAAAGACCATTCGGTTCATACCCTGCCAGGTTTGTTAGACCATTTCAATCACTTACTATAAAACCATTCGGAGATATGCCATGCGCCCAAACATCCTTTATATCCACTCTCACGATACCGGCCGATATATTCAGCCCTACGGATATGCGATTCCCACTCCGAACCTGCAAAGATTAGCTGAAGAAGGTGTTCTATTCCGAAAAGCATTTTGCGGAGCACCCACCTGCTCACCCTCCCGAGCCTGTCTGCTAACCGGGCAATCTGCTCATAACTCTGGCATGTTAGGTCTTGCGCATCGCGGCTTTCAACTGACAGATTACAACCAACATATCATCCATACACTCAAAAAGGCAGGATACGAGAATTACCTTGCCGGGGTTCAGCACATCGCTGATCAAGATTCGAAAATCGGTTATGACGCTATCCTGACAAGAGACGGATTTCATAACAAGCAAGTGGGTGCAGTAGTTCCACAAGTTGAAAATTTCTTGCACCAACGCCGAAACGAAAATAATCAAACACCATTTTTCTTGTCTGTAGGATTTGTGGAAACTCACCGCGAATTCTGGAAAGCCTCCTGGCAGGAGGATGAACGGTATACGATTCCACCTGCACCACTTCCTGATACGCCTGAAACCAGAAGAGACATGTCAGAATTCAAAGCCTCTGCGCGAATCTATGACCAGGGAGTGGGGACTATTCTTAAAACACTGGATGAACTATGCTACTCAGAAAACACACTCGTGATATGCACAACAGACCACGGCATCCCATTCCCAGGTATGAAATGCAGCCTAACAGACCACGGTATTGGTGTCATGCTCATCATGCGGGGCCCCAGAGGGTTTAAGGGTGGAAAGGTCATTGACGCTATGGTCTCTCATCTAGACCTTTTCCCGACCATCTGTGATATGCTGGAGATTGATAAACCAACATGGTTACAGGGCTCTTCACTACTTCCATTATTCGAAGAAAATCAATCTGAAATACATGATGCCATATTTGCAGATGTAACCTTCCATGCAGCCTACGAACCCAAACGAGCTGTTCGTACCTCACGCTTTAAATATATCCGTCGTTTCGAAGAAAGAAAAAATCCGATACTTCCGAATTGCGATGATGGTTATTCCAAGGATGTATTGCTTGAGAATAATTGGGCAGACCGCGAGAATGATACAGAAATGCTCTTTGATTTGATTTTTGATCCAAATGAGTCACATAATTTAATCAACGATAAAACATATTCCGATGTTGCCGACCAAATGCGCGACCGGCTTTTCAAGTGGATGAATGAAACAGAAGACCCATTGCTGGGTAATCTTCCAATTCAACCCCCGCATGGTGCAATGATCAACTCACAAGACCAATTATCTCCCAATGCTCCTGTCATAATTATTAATTGACATCATTTTTTGCAAAATTCAGTATTTGGCTAAATAAGATATAATAAAATACATTACACTAACAACCATAGATTGCTAAGTCCAGGAATAATTATGATTCGAAAACTACCAAAATTTGCAGTGCTGCAACTCACAGGTTGTGCTGGCTGTGAAGTTTCACTCCTCAATTCTACCGAATGGCTGCATCAATATGAACTGGTTTATATGCCCCTGGTAATTTCAGCTAATAACATCCCGGAAGTTGATATTTTGCTTGTTTCAGGGGGGGTTCAAACATCAGAAGACCGGTACAAACTCACCCACGCCATTCACAACGCTAAAGAAATCGTTGCTGTCGGAACCTGTGCAATATCTGGCGGGATCACTAATTTAGGAAACAGAAATGATGTTCGCGAATCATTCCTCTCTCAAGCAGAACGTCCCTACCTTCCACAAATGCTGCCAAAAATCCGGCCTATCGATGACTTCGTAACCGTTGATCGATTTTTGCCCGGCTGCCCGCCAACCCCAGAATTATTCATGCAATTACTCATGCCTGATCCTGAATATAAACCTAAACGAACTGTTTGCCAGGAATGTGGTCGAAAAAAATTAAAAGATATGAAACCAGATCATTTCTTTGGTGCTCAACAAGGACAACCAGATCCTGATATTTGTCTTATTAATCAGGGATACCCTTGCGTGGGAACGTCAACCCGTGCCGGGTGTGATGCCCTCTGCACCAAGCCTGGACACCCTTGCGTTGGTTGCCGAGGGCCCTCAGATGCCTTCATTGAAAAAGATGCGGGCAAATGGATGGCGAGTATTCAGAGAGTCTTTGAAACAATGACAAATGTCCCACCAGAAGAAATCCGGGAAGTCCTTCGATCTCCGCAACTTTCACTCTTTTTATTTCAATTTGCAGATTATGATTCAAAAAATAAAAAACCACGCCCAAAGGATAAAATAGTCTGATGACAAAACTTACTTTCCCAATTAGTAGAATTGAAGGTCACGCCCAGGTGGTTATTGAGGTTGAAGATGGGGAGGTGATTTCATCCTATTTTCAAGCCACCGAAATGCGTGGATTCAGTCGTTTTGTCGAAGGCACACCATCGGAACAAATGCCGGTTATCACTCCCAGAATTTGCGGCGTTTGTTCAACCGCCCATCAAGTTGCTTCTGTCAAAGCATTGGAAGATGCTTTTGGCGTTACTCCACCACCAATCGCAAAGAAAATCAGAGAACTCGTTCTTCTAGGGCAACTTATCCAAAACCAGGCAACCTCCTTATTCATTTTTACCATGCCCGATCGATTGGACGTTCCCTCCATATTCCATTCTCAAGAGAGCAACCAGGTCGCTGTTAATGGAATATGCGACAATATTGCCCATTGCTCGCTTCGTGTCCGAAAAGCAGGAACTGACATGATTACATTGGCAGGCGGTCAATTTATCCACCCTATAAAAACCATGGTGGGTGGCGTAACCAGTGGAATCACAAAAGAAAAAGCACAAAAAATGATTGAGGAATTTGAAACCATCCTCCCTGTGGTACGGATTCTATTCAACCATTATTGGCAGCTTTCGATAAGCCTCAAAGACAGGATTGGTACCTGGGGCGATGATGAACCAGCACACTATATTACTTCTACACACTCGGTAAAACCTTCCTTTGATACTGATTTAATCCGAATTCTTTCACCCTCAGGTGAAGAACTTGATTCTTTTCCTGCAAAGGAATTTCGAAATCATCTCGTTTTCTCGAACACTGAATATAGCTACGCTGGACAGTCCAGTTATAAGGGCCATATTTTGCGTGCCAACAGCCTGGCCAGAATCAATATGATGGAAAAATTCGGCACGCCAATCGCAGACAGTTACATAAAACGAATGGAAAGAACTTTTGGGCTACCAGCTCACCCAATTTTATTATTTGATCTTTGCCGAGGAATTGAACTTATTTATGCCTTTGAACGCTCAATTGAGATTTTAAAAGAACCACTCGATGATGAAGAGACCAGTGTCCCCTACACTCCCCGAGACGGAGAAGGTTATGGCATGGTAGAAGCGCCGCGTGGACCACTCATTCATCATTATTCAATTGAAAATGGAAAAATAAGTCAGGCAGAATTCATTATCCCCACTGTCCATAATATTTTGGCAATTGAAAGAGCTCTTACCGTAGCGGCTAAACGATATATAAAAAATGGAGAAATCAATCTTGAATTAGAAAAAGCTGTTGGACGGGTTGTACGTGCATTTGACCCCTGCATTGCATGCGCCACACAATAGAGTTAATAACTTAAAGCGATATCCCTGAATTTCGTTTGTAAACATAAAAACGCCGCAATCATTGTAATTGCGGCGTTTTTCCTATTCCTGTTTTATTTATCCACAAGAAGAACAGCTACCGGCACACGATGCACAGCCACCAGCATTTACACGGCCATAAGCCAATTCAATTTCAGTGGCTTCTCGAATATCATTAATAGATACATCAAAGTTCAATACCTTGCCAGCCAATGGGTGATTAAAGTCAAGTGATATTACATCATCACCAATTTCTAAAATCTGTGCTGTTAGAATTCTACCGTCTTCGGTATTCAAACGAATAGACTTTCCAATTTCAAAACTAAAATCTTTGGGGAATCGAGATCGATCCATTTCAGCATGTGCTTCAGGATCAACCACACCATACCCATCTTCGGGTTCTACAACAACGGTCTTCTTTTCACCAACTTTCAACCCTACTAATTGGTCTTCAAGTCCTTTTATCAAGTTATTATGGCCATGGATATATGGCAACGGTTCACGGCCAGCTGTCGAATCTGCAACCTCACCATCAACAGTGAGTATATAATCCAAGCTAACAATAACATCTTTGTCAATGGTTGTAGGAGTCATTTTTTTTACCTCTTTGAAATTAGAAAATATTATTTGGATATTTTATCATGTTTCACTGAAAAGAAATAAATAATAGCATTTTTCTGATAAATGTCTAACATAATATTCAGTTATAATGAAAAACAAAGACACTGCCTTCACACTACGTTTGATATAAATATTCAATATATTCGCGAAGGGTCAAAAAGATGACCGTTTCTAAATCCGAGATAACCACATTTCTAAAAGGAATTTATCCATTCAGGAGCCTTCCATTTCCTGAATTAGAAGATTTAGTTGAGCACATAGAGAGAAAAAACCTTACTAAAAATGAAACCTTTTTTGAAATCGGACAAAAAGCCGACAAATTGGTCATTCCATTCACTTGCCAAATTCGACTGGAGCGTTTAAATCAGAATAATCAATACGAAACTTTTAGCATCCTTGATCCGGGAGAATTCCTCGGTTTAGAATCAATCTATCAAGATCAAATATATGAAACCCGTGCAATCTGCCATAGCACTGGCACGGCACTCATTCTTCACCGCAATCAAATAAATTCATTGCTAGAGAATTACGTTGAAGCGGATACATTTCTTCATATGCTGGGCAAGAGTTATTATCCTCTTCTGTCTATGCGAATGAGTTGGCGTCAGGAAGATGAAGCTGTTTTTTGGAGCAGCCGCAAGCATCCGTTCTTTTTATGGATAAAATGCGCTATCCCAACCATCATAAGCATCACACTATTAACCATATATCTGGTGCTCTTGATGGCAGATCTTGCAGATACTATCCCATTGAGTGCGATTTTTGGAACATTATTTTTCTTTGTACTGCTTCCCATCATTTATTTTTACATCGATTGGGCCGATGATTATTTTATTATCACTGATCGCCGTGTAATTTCAAGAAATCGCATTATCCTCTTGTATGATACAAAACAAGAGACTCATATCGATTCTATTCTCTCGGTCAATAAAAAAATCAAAAGCCTTTTGGCCGCCAGAATAGATTATGGGGATATTGTCATTCACACATTCACAGGCACCCTTCTATTTGAGAAAGTCCCCAATCCCAATATGGTCTATGAACTCCTTGAGGACACCAGATCGAGATACCGATCATCGCGAAGTAAGGTTAGCCGTCAGGAAAAAATTGAGGAAATGAAAAAAAGGCTAGGCTATGTGAAGCAAGAACAATCTGCCAAACCTCCGCTCAATAATTCACCTGATATCGAAGAAAGCGAATTCCCTGAAGGAAATTTTGTTACCTCCATTAATCAATTCTTTCAAATTCTTTTCCAACTCCGCACAATAAACGGGGAGCAGATCACCTATCGAACACACTGGTTTATGTTTTTTAAACAAGCCAGGTTTGTCATCCTCCTTTCAATTCTTCCTCTAATTTATTTCTTCGTTTTATTAATCAACCTGATTATGGAAAGGTCTTTTAACCCGCCTTTGATCGTTAACGGACTGATGGTACTTCTTTTCCTCATCACATTTGCCATTACACTTTATAAATATGTCGATTGGCGCAACGATCGCTATATCCTGGATAATCAACAGATCATTGATCTGGATAAAAAACCATTTGGACGAGAAGACCGCCGCACTGCTTCTTTGAGTGCAATTCAATCTGTAGAATATAAGAGAATCGGCTTTTCAGGATTTGCTTTGAATTTTGGTACGGTCTACATTCGTGTTGGCGACATCCAGTTTACATTTGATAATGTCGCTAATCCTTCATCTGTTCAACAGGAAATTTCAGAACGAATCCAGGCAGCCAAAGAGAGAGAACGTCAGGAAGAAATTCAAAGAGAGCGTGATACCGTGTTGGATTGGATCGAGATTTATCACTCCGTTGCACATAAAAACCCGCTGCAAGATTCTTCCACAACACCATCAGACAACGATATTGGACAAGCCTAATCCAATTGTATTACAATAGAAGCAGAAAATTCTTAATAAAAGAAGGCAACCATAATGGCAATATTGGAAATAAAAACCGTTCCGGCTGAAGTGCTCCGATTAAAAGCAAAACCTGTAAAATCAGTCGATGTTGAAATTAAAACCCAAATCATAAATATGATTGATACCATGGAAAACGCACCTGGGGCAGGTCTTGCTGCCCCTCAAGTTGGTGTCTCAAATCGTGTAATTGTTGTCCAATTTGGAGATGAAGAAGACGAAGAGGTTCCACCCAAGACTTATGCAGTTGTAAACCCCGTAATCTCCAAAC
>CAZQSG010000050.1:0-18131 GCA_964595925.1 uncultured Anaerolineaceae bacterium
ACAACGAGATTATAAGCCTCGTTCAATGCATACACAGTTTGCTGCAAGTCAATAATATGAATCCCATTTCGTTCGGTGAAGATGTATTTTTTCATCTTCGGATTCCATTTATTGGTACGATGACCAAAATGCACACCGCTCTCAAGGAGCTTTTTCATTGATACAATTGCCATTATTTTTTTGTCTCCTAGCGTTTAACTCATAACCTGAGGTTTTGAGTTCCTCCGCCTCCTTCATCCTAATTCCTGACTGAATGTGGCTCTTCCACAGGCAGCACGCAGAAAGTAGTCCAGAAGCGTGTGTAATAGATTTTTAATCGCTTGAAGTATAACAGAGGGAGAAACGAAAATCAAGTCACGGTTGTTCGTTCGTAGGGACAAATTCCGAATCCAGGCTATTGATTGGTTAAATGCTAGAGGCTTCTTTTTCTTTCATCTTTTCACGCCGCAGCTTCAAAATCACTGGAATCATCACAATCATGCTGACCACGGAAAATAGAGTACTCATAATAAAGACCCACCGGGGGCTCCACTGCTGATAGATTACCCCGGCCAGCGGAGAGAATATGAGTGGAGCCAACCCCCAGCTGATTGAACTTAGCAGCCCCTGAAAGGTGGTGGAATATCCAGCGGCTGCTCGCGAATCAATGAACTGCACCGCTGCCACAAAGTAAAACGCAAAACCTGCGTTTCGCAGGGCAGAACCCAGAAACATCAGCCATGGATCCTCTGTAAAAGAAAAGATAATCATGCCCACCGTCTGTATGAAGAATCCAAACACGATCACGCTTTGCAGGTTGAACCTGCGGATAATCTTTTGTGAATAGAGCATCACCGGAATTTCCAGAATCGCAGCGCCGCCATTGATTAACCCGGCGAAGAATGCACTATTGGTGAGTGCATTAATATAAATGCCAGAAAAGGAAAAGAACATTAACTCTGAGGCCGACCGGAAGAACGCCGCCAGAAAGAACAACAGCAGCACCACATCACCTAATAGAAAACCGATCAGTTTTTTACGGTCACCAATAATTGGTGTCGACTTCTCTGCATCCTGTTTTTGTACCTCGTTAATTTCAACCTGTACCTCTACCTGTGGCTCTGCATCCTCTTCTGGTTCTTCCAGCAGCCCTGTCAACCACGCCACCAGAAGCAGGCCTATAAATCCGGCGATATAGATATAAGAATATCCAATGCGATCCCAAAGCAGACCGCCCAGCGTTCCAAATACAGCAAAGCCAAGTGATCCCCACAGGCGCAGACGTCCGTATTCGAGTTGATATTTTTTTACCATGCGCACTACAATGCCATCGCCCATCGGGTTGGTACCAGCACTGAAGAATGCTGAAATGACCATGAAGATCGTTAAACCTGGAACTTTTAGTGGAAGCAGGAAAAAGAGAAGCGTGAAAGCGGAAAGAATTAACAACAAGCGCAATATCTTTACTCTTGAACGGCGCTTATCAGCGAATCTTGTAATCTGAGGTGCTACCAAAAATACCGTCAATGCACGCAGCGCAGAAATGATACCCCATTGTGTTTCAGAGACCCCCCTTTGCACCAGATTGATCGAAACAAAGGTGATATAGAATCCTGACAACCCCCACATAGCCCCATAATAAATGGATGCGCGGAGGCCTGGATTCAATTGTTTTGCTTTCTTGTTTGCTGCGTCAATCATAGGGTTCCTAATCTCAAGTACTGAGAATAGTCCAAGTGTACTGGAAATTAGGGTTGAATTCAAGGAAAATGTATAAACAAGCAAAGCAGCCGCATTTGGAGAAAGGTTTGCTCATAAGGTAAAGCGGGGTTGTTCGATTGCTTTGCGCACGCCATCGAACAGTACCAGACCCTTCTTCCTCAATAGCGCCCATTGAGTTGAGTGGTTATTTTTAGGGACTACAGTCCGTTGTACTCAAAGCGTCAGTTGTAATGGGGATATTACCCTCAACCCTCGCTGCTTCCCAAAAAAGAAAACCGTTCTCTAGAAGGAAATGAACACCGAAAATACTGGAGCGATATCACTATTTGTGCTTTTGATTTTTTAATGTAATTGCCCTACACAAACAAGGTTTATTGAGTCGCTTCAAAAATGAGTTGGTCGCCATCATTCAGAACAATGATGAGCTGACCATCGGCAATAGAGAAAGAGTCGACATTCGACAAATAGTTCAGATAAAGAAATTCCTGATCCATGATACCTTCTGGTTCCATGCACCACATTTCAGTTGACCCAATGCCGTCCATTGATAGAGTGCTTCTGTTGGCTTCATACCGTGCAAAATAAGAATTACAGCCGGCATTGCCAGATACCTCTTCGCTTCCAAAGTGGAGTGTAATCTGTGTGCCTTCTATCATACGAGTTTTGCCAATAGTGATTAACTGCCATTCGGTGTCTTCCAGCACGTTTTTAGCAGGAACGCAGGCCTGCACGCCAATAAGACCAGCAAACAGCAGCCCGATGAAAACAACATAGAAAAAAACTTTTTCTTTCATAATCTCCTCCTCTACAGATTTAGCTTCCCCTAATAGACGGTTAATGGCCGCTTTTGGTTCCTGAATCGAATAGAGAATAGTTTCTGGAATTTTCGGCGGCAGCGCTAAACAGACTGATCATATATAACGAGGGCCTCCCAAAAAATACTGATTTTTTGCCCCAGGTTCTGCGATGGTCTGTGAGAAGACAGGTGCAAGGGTAATGCCAGAAAATGAAAACTATACCCCGTTAAACATCTTCAGGAGGATAAGTCGCACCTGGCTCCTCTATTCCTCCTGAAGGTTATTGTTGATATTTATTTTATGCTAGATATCCGCGCCTAATTCCTCGACAGTTTTCCCCTTGAACTGGCTCATATATAGATTATAGTAGAAGCCTTTCAAATCTAACAATTCTTCATGCGTACCCCGTTCAATGATCTCGCCATGATCTATCACCAGCACCTGATCTGCGTTACGAATCGTGCTTAATCGATGTGCGATGACAAACGCCGTGCGTCCTTCCATCAAATGCAGCAGCGCCTGTTGGATATTTTTCTCGGTGCGCGTATCAACAGAACTGGTTGCTTCGTCCAGAATCAAAATCTTTGGATCAGCCAGAATCGCCCGTGCAATTGAGAGCAGCTGGCGCTGACCCTGTGAAAGATTTCCTGCGCGTTCCGAAAGGTGAGTGTTGTACCCTTCGGGCAGACGGTGAATAAATGTGTCAGCATTTGCCAGATGGGCCGCCTCATATACCTCTTCATCAGTAGCATCCAAACGACCATAACGGATATTGTCCATCACTGTACCACTGAAAAGGAAATTATCTTGAAGAACAATGCCGAGAGAACGACGTAGATCATTTTTCTTCAACGTTTTAATCTCATTGCCATCAATATAAATTGCGCCATTATCGATATCATAAAAACGTGATAGTAAGTTGATGGTCGTAGTCTTTCCTGCACCAGTCGGGCCAACAAGAGCGATAGTCTGACCAGATTTGGCATGCATGTTAATTTTCTTCATCACTGGAATACCTTCAACATAACTGAAGTCAACATTCTCAAAGCGCACGTCACCATTGATATCATCCACCGGCAATGCATTGGGTATGTCTGTCAACTCAGGCTCATGATCCAGAATGAAAAAGACTCGTTCTGCACCTGCCATCGCTGATTGAAGCGAGTTATATAGATCAGCAAGTGATCTTAATGGACGGGTAAAACGCTGAACATAACTTGTAAATGTTACGAGCATACCGACGGTAACCCCGGCCAGACCACTGACTGCCAGCCAACCACCGATACCTATGATCATCGCAGTATCCATATTGCTCATAATTCCCATCAATGGGGGCAGGAGTGCAGACACTGTCATCGCTTTAATATTCCGGTCCCGTACTTCATAATTTCTGGCTTTGAAGTCCTGAGCCACTGACTCATTCTTCTGAAAGAGTTTCACAGCACGCTGACCAGCCAGGGTTTCCGCCATGACCGCATTCAAATCACCTTTAGCGGTTTGCAATGCGCGGAAGTTTTTCCGGCTGAGCTTGGCGACTTTCATGGTGAGCCACATCATGATCGGGATCATAATCATGGCTGCCATGGTCAACCACACATTAAGCACCAGCATAGCCACAATTACACCAACCACCGTCAATAAATTTCCAATCAGTTGTGTAACGTTCTGTGAAACCACACGGTTGATGGCGTCAATATCGTTCGTGAGGCGACTCATCAAATCGCCGGCTGGATTCTGATCAAAAAAATGCAAAGAGAGTTTCTGAAGATGATTGAAGATATCAGCGCGGATTCTTTTTAGCATCTGCTGTGAAATTCCTGCAACGATATAAGCTGAGATAAATTGCAAAAGCGCATTTGAGAAATAAGCACCCAGCATGATGAGTGCAATCTGTCCCAATCCGTCGAGATCACCTGTTCCGATAAAATCATCCAGAGCAACACCCATCAGATATGGCCCCAAAAGACCAATCAGGGTATAAGCAATGATAAGCACTACTACTACAATCAATGCAGGTTTGTAATCGCTGAAATACCTCAACAAACGTAGACTTGTACCGCGGAAATCTTTGGCGTTTTCGATACGTCCTCCTCCATGGCGTCTGCCGGGGCCAGTGTTGTTTGTTCCACGTTGAACCTTCGTGCGATTGGAAGAAGATTGTCGTTGATTAGTCATTGTTCACACCTCCATCGCCGAGTTGAGAATCATAAATATCACGATAAACATCACATGTTTCCATTAATTCTTTGTGTACCCCAATGTCGCGAATTTGACCATCTTCAAGAACAATGATCTGATCGGCAGTAAGAACTGTGCTGATCCGCTGGGCAATGATGAAGCTGGTTCGTCCAGCAAGTACAGTTGCCATTTCTTCTTGAATTCGAGCTTCTGTATCCACATCCACCGAGCTGGTAGAGTCATCCAAAATCAAAATTGCAGGATCCATACACACCGCTCGTGCAATAGCGATCCGCTGTTTCTGACCTCCCGAAAGATTGGAACCTCTTTCCCCAACTTGATAATCATAACCTTCATCAAGCTTTGAAATAAACTTATCTGCCTGGGCAACCACGGCTGCCTGACGAACCTCTTCATCGGTGGCAGTTGGCTTTCCATAACGAATATTTTCTGCGACGGTGCCACTGAAGAGAATCGTCTCCTGCAAAGCAACCCCAATTTGAGATTGCAGCGACTTTTGGGTAACATCCCGCACATCAATCCCATCAATAAGTACCTGCCCCTCCGTCACATCATAAAGACGCGGAATAAGATTAATCAGACTGGTCTTGCCTGAACCAGTGGTTCCCAGAAATGCAACTGTTTGGCCGGGTTCTACACTAAAATTCAAGTTCTTCAGCACAGGATCACCATGTGAGCCGCGATAAGCAAAGCTAACATTGCGAAACTCAACCTTCCCATTTATTTTCGGCATCTCTTTGGCATCTGTCTTATCTGTCACCTCGACCTCAGTATCAAGAACTTTAAGAATTCGTTTGGCTGAAGCACTGGCTGAAGCCAGCATGCCAATAATCATCGCCAACATGAGCATCGGGAACATGACCATCATCAGATAGTTGATGAAGGCTACGACACCACCCAGCGAGAGATCACCATTGATAACCTGAATGCCACCTAAATAAATTACCAGGACAATGCCGAGATTCAAAATGAAAAACATCAAAGGAAAAAGAAGCCCCATCAATCGTGCAGATTTGGTATTTTGAACTGCATATTCTTGATTGACACCACCAAACCGCTCAATCTCATAATCCTGGCGCACAAATGATTTCACTACCCGCACACCTGCCAGGTTTTCCTGCATCACCGTGTTTAGTTTATCGAGTTTTTCCTGAACCAGAGTGAAAATCTTTTGCATTCGCGGTACCGCAAAGACAATCACAACCACGACAATTCCCATCAGAATCAAAACACGGTTTGCCAGATATACATTTGAACGGAAGATCAAGATCAATGCACCAATCATCATCAAGGGAGCACGGGTGACCATACGCATCATCATCATAAAAGCAGTTTGAATCATATCCAGGTCACTCGTCAAATTGACAATCAATTCCCCCGTAGTCTGATGATCAAGGTTGCCGAAGGAGAAAGATTGAATTTTATTGAAGACAGCCTCCCGCACATCCGCTGAAAAACGGTGCGAAGCCCTGACAGAGGTAATGGAATTAATGATTGAAAACACCGCGCTGAGCAATGAAGCCCCCAACATCAGTAAAGCGGAAGTCCAGACAACCTTCATATCCCCAACTGTAATCCCTTTATCAATCGCACGCCGTGTTAATTGTGGAATTAGCAAATCAAAAGCAACCACAAAAGCCAGCATCACAATAGAAAGAACAACTTGCTTCCAATAGGGTTTTATAAATTTACCGATTTTTACCAATGCACCCATAAAATAAATTTCTCCTGTTTAGTTCTTCTAATGATTATTGAAAATTCTCGCAGATCAAATCTCTGACGAGTTCAGCTTACCGTTATTAAGCTTCACCAAAATCGTAAAGAGTGTATTGATCTCTTCTTTATTTAGCTTCGACATAAGACTTCCGATTATCCGGGCGTTTTCTTTTTTTGCTGTTTCGATTTTTTCTTTGCCCGATTCTGTCAGATGGACAAGAATAACCCGCCGGTCTTCTTTAGAACGCACACGTTCCACCCACCCGGCCTTTTCAAGATTATCAACTACGAGAGTCATATTTCCTGGGCTGCGGCGAATACATCCACTAATTTCACTCAGCGGCAAATCTTGATGACGCTGCAGAGCCATCAAGGTGTAGAATTGTGAATGCGTTAAATCTCCAAACCCACCTTGTTCATGAATTTGATGAACCATCTTGCGTGATGTATGCTGCATCAAGAGGAATGTTGACATCGGTTTTTCCATATCTTCAAAGTCTGGAAGTCCCTTCATTTTCACCTCAAATTGCTTTCATATCAAAATATCATGAATAAAAATATATCGACCTTGAATATACCACAATCAACTACCATTTTCAAGTTAATATAAAATCTACAGGGCAGTGAAAGTTAGGAACATTAAAACTACAAACAATGATAGAAGTTCTCATATTTACCAAAAATTTTTATTCGTTTATTCACCGTTTATGATCAGCTCAATTTTAGCTTTAATTATTACGAAAAAATGTAATGACAGTAAATGATCAAGATATGACCAAAATTACTGTACAAGAATCGCTCTTTGGCCTATATTTAATACTGACTTAAATTTGGAAAAAGGGAAACATTTCCAGATTTATAGTATGTTGTTTATTGAGTGAATTATTCAATCACACATCAAAGCTTGGCTTTGATCTTAGAGACTATATAATGGAGAAACAATATGAAGCGTGAAATTGTAACCATTGATGGTAATCAGGCAACCGCAGACGTCGCTTATCGATTGAGTGAAGTCATTGCCATTTACCCGATTACTCCCTCCTCCCCGATGGGAGAACATGCAGACGCCTGGAACGCGATAAATCGCACCAATATTTGGGGCACCGTTCCCGGCGTGACTGAGATGCAGGCTGAAGGAGGCGCAGCTGGTGCAGTGCATGGTGCATTGACCACCGGTGCTTTAACCACAACATTCACCGCCTCTCAGGGTTTACTGCTCATGATCCCCAATATGTTCAAGATCGCCGGCGAATTAACCGCCGCTGTCTTCCATGTTTCGTCCCGTTCAGTTGCAGCACAGGCGCTGTCAATTTTTGGCGATCACTCTGATGTGATGGCAGCCCGCGGCACTGGCTGGGCAATGCTCGCCTCCCGTTCTGTGCAGGAAGCCCATGACATGGCAGCCATTGCACACGCCGCAACCCTGCGCACCCGCATCCCATTTGTTCATTTCTTTGACGGCTTCCGAACATCTCACGAGATCAAGAAGATTGAACTCATCACAGATGATGATCTACGCGCATTGATCAACGATGAAGACGTCTTCGCACACCGCAAACGCGGACTTAATCCTGATACTCCCTCAATCCGTGGCACTGCCCAGAATCCAGATGTATTCTTCCAGGCCCGCGAAACTGTAAATCCTTACTATGAAGTTACCCCCGGTATCGTTCAGGAAGTCATGGATAAATTTGCAGAAGTCGTTGGACGTGAATATCACCTCTTCGATTACTACGGCGCAGAAGATGCAGAACGAGTCATCATTATCATGACCTCTGGTGGCGACACCGCTGAAGCTACTGCTAAATATCTGGCAGCCCAGGGTGAAAAAGTGGGTGTTCTTGTTACTCGCCTCTTCCGCCCCTTCTCGGTTTCACATTTCATCAAAGCATTACCCAAAACCGTCAAGGTCATTGCTGCCTTAGATCGCACCAAAGAGCCTGGCGCCCTCGGCGAACCCCTTTACCAGGACGTGATTACTGCTTTGGTGGAAGGCTGGGAAGGCGACCTGCCCAAGGTTATTGGTGGACGCTATGGTTTATCTTCCAAAGAATTCACTCCCGCCATGGTCAAAGGCATTTACGACATGATGGCTGGCAAATTGAAAACACACTTCACCGTGGGTATCAATGACGATCTCAGCAACCTGAGTGTGGATTATGATCCTTCCTTCTCCATTGAACCTGACAACGTTGTTCGCAGCGTCTTCTGGGGACTCGGTTCCGATGGTACTGTTGGCGCTAACAAGAACAGTATCAAGATTATCGCCGGTGAAACAGACAACTACGGTCAGGGTTACTTCGTATACGACTCCAAGAAATCTGGAGCGATGACCACCTCGCACTTGCGTTTTGGTCCCGACCCCATCCCCGCACCTTACCAGATCGGTCTCAACGATGCTACCTTTGTGGCCTGCCATCAGTGGTTCTTCCTCGAACGTGTTAATGTACTCAAATATGCTAAGAAAGGCGCCACCTTCCTGCTCAACAGCCTTTACGGCCCTGATGAGGTTTGGGAACATCTACCCGTTGAGGTTCAGAAAGAGATCATTGCCAAGGAGCTGGATTTCTATATCATCAATGCCTATGATGTTGCCGCAAAGACCGGCATGGGTCAACGCATTAACACTATCATGCAGACCTGCTTCTTCTACATCTCCGGCGTTCTACCACAGGATGAAGCCATTAAGCAGATTAAATACTTCATTAAGAAAACCTATGGCAAGCGTGGTGAAGCCATTGTAGAAGCCAACTACAAAGCAGTGGATGCTTCTATCGAAAACCTATACAAAGTTGAGGTTCCTGTTGAAGCCAACTCCGAAACCCACCGTCAGCACATTGTTTCTACTGAAGCACCTCAATTTGTGCGGGATGTGCTTGGAACGATGATTGAACTGCGCGGCGATGAGCTGCCGGTTTCTGCACTTCCGAATGACGGCACCTACCCCACCGGCACCACCAAATGGGAAAAACGCAATATTGCGATTGAAATTCCTGTATGGGACACCGATTTGTGTATCCAGTGCGGCAAATGTGCTTTTGTCTGCCCCCATTCTGCTATCCGCACCAAAATATATGATCCCCAAGAACTTGAAAACGCCCCAGAAACCTTCAAATCAATCAACGCCAAGGGTTTCAGAGAGTTCCCAGGTGATTACAAGTTCACTGTCCAGGTAGCTCCCGAAGACTGCACCGGCTGTGGTTTGTGTGTAGAGGCCTGCCCCGCAAAAGACCGCAAGGATCCTGAAAGCGACCGCAAAGCCATTAATATGGCACCTCAACCCCCAATCCGCGCCCAGGAAAAAGAAAATTGGGAATTCTTCCTTAATCTCCCCAATCCTGATCGCACCATTTTTGAACCATCTAATGTGAAAAAATCAGGGCTTTTGCAGCCTCTGATGGAATTCTCTGGTGCCTGTGCAGGATGCGGTGAAACACCTTACTACCGCCTCCTGACCCAGCTCTTTGGTGACCATATTGTGATCGCGAACGCCACTGGTTGTTCTTCCATCTATGGCGGCAACCTGCCGACCACGCCTTTCACCACAAACGAAGAAGGCTTTGGTCCCTCCTGGTCCAACTCCCTCTTTGAGGACAATGCAGAATTCGGCCTCGGTATGCGCCTGACGTATGATAAGCAGCTGGAATTTGCAACCGAATTACTGGTTGAGCTCAAGGACAAAGTCGGTGTTGAATTGGCTAACAGCATCTTGGACGCTGACCAGAAAAATGACGGCGATATCACTGAACAACGTGACCGCATTGCGAAACTCCGCAAAGTACTTGAAAAAATCAATGAACCGAAAGCACGCCAGCTCGAATCTGTGGTTGATAAACTTATTCGCAAGGATGTATGGATTGTCGGTGGTGATGGTTGGGCTTATGACATCGGTTACGGCGGACTTGATCATGTTCTCGCCAGCGGCAAGAACGTCAAGGTTCTTGTTCTCGATACTGAAGTTTACTCCAACACCGGCGGGCAGTCCTCCAAAGCCACTCCTCGTGGTGCTGTTGCCAAATTTGCAGCTAACGGCAAACCGTTGGCCAAGAAAGATCTGGCGCGTATCGCCATGACCTACGGCAACATTTACGTTGCCCGTGTGGCGATGGGTTATAACGACACGCAGACCCTGCGCGCATTCCGCGAAGCGGCCGAATATGATGGCCCCGCGCTGATCGTTGCTTACACACCCTGCATCAACCACTACATCTCGGGCGGTATGAAGTACGGTCTCCAGCAACAGGACCTGGCTGTAAAATCAGGGGCATGGACACTCTTCCGCTTCAACCCAGAAAATGAGAAACCCTTCACACTGGACAGCAAAAAGCCCACCATTTCTATGAAAGATTATGCCTACAACGAAGCTCGCTTCAGTCAGTTGGTCAAGACCAACAAAGAACGTGCTGAAATGCTGATGAAATTAGCTCAACAGGACGCCGATAATAACTGGACGACTTACAAGGCCATCAAAGACGAACAGGATTCCAACTAATTGCGCTGATCGCACAATGTTTCATTAATGGTACTGACGCTTTTTTAGCAAAGTAAAACAAAACTCCCGAAAGACATAAACTTTCGGGAGTTTTTATTTTAAAACTTTCTCTCGTAAGAAGAACAAGCGGATAAGTGAAATAACCCAACACATCCCGCCAGTCAAATCTTAATGTTACTCCTTCTCGGGCACAAAAATTTCAAAGACTGCGTTCAATGCGATACCAAGAATAGCAGCAAAAACGATGGCAGGGATGCCGTTGGGGAAGAATGTGGGAATAGTAAAGGGAAATAGACCATTCTCAAGAGTCATATTACCACCAATGCCTGTAACCAGGATTACGGCTCCGACCGCCAGATTGCGAGGGCTGAAAAGGTCAACCTTTTCAGATTGAATCAGAGCGATACCCTGCATGCCAATTACACCGAAGAGGTAGATTGAAAGGCCGCCGGTCACTGCTAAAGGAATAGACTGCACCAAACCAGCCAGTTTTCCAACAAACCCCAGCAAAATCGCCATCACGCCAGCCGTCATTAGCACAGGCACCGAGTAATTGCGTGTGATCGCCATCAGGGAATTGTTCTCACCGTAGTTTGTGCCGGCACAACCACCCAGCAGACCGTTGATGATGTCGTTACAGCCATCGGCGATCAAGTTGAGGCCGATCAAATCTTTGATCTTGAGTTCTTTGCGGCCCATTTCTTTGGCCAACTCATCGATATAGAGACTCATCTGATAAAGATGTGCGGTTGATTCGGGAACTGTCGCAATAGCAATCAGTGCGATGCTGAGACCCATCCCCCATGCTTCGCCGCTGCCAAAGGCAGGGAAGGTGATATTGGGCATACGAAGCCACTCAGCATTGGCAACAATGGAGAAATCAACCAGGCCTAAAATGGCAGCCACGGCATATCCGAAGATCGCGCCAAACAGAATAGGGAGCATCCCCAGCAGGCCTTTGCCACGCAGGAAGACTGAGAACAGTATGGTCGCAATAAGAGTAACGAAGGCCACACCCCAGTTCGCACCGGCCATATTCAGAGCCGAACCAGCCAGTGCAATACCAATTACAATCGCCATCGAGCCGGTGATGATGGGGGGCAACGCGCGGTCAAGCGCTTTCTTACCCACTTTTTGCACAATCAGGCCGATGAGGATGTTCAGTACACCTGTCAAAACAATGCCTACCTGCACAATTCTGACGACATCAGGACAGTATGCATCTGTGCAATCAGCACCGAGGGTTGCCATTGCTGTCATAATGACCGCCAGGTACGAAAAACTAGAACCATAGTACATAGGAATCTTGCGCTTGGCAACAAGCAGCGCCACTATCGTGCCGATGCCGGAGGCAAGGAGTGTTACACCAACGTCAAACTTGGTAAGAATTGCAACCAGCACGGTGGCAGGGAACATCGTCAATACTTGCTGCAAACCCAGACTGAGAGTTGCACCTAAAGGTGGTTTATCCTGTGGAAGGTAACCGATTACTTTTGCATCTTTCTTTTGAACCGCCATTTCAAATCTCTCCTTTATGCAAATTGAATCTCGTATAAAAGGTTTCAACCATGAAACCCCGATCAACATAAAAAAAACTCCGTCTGGTTGAAAAACCAATGACGGAGAAAATTGACTGAATAATTGAAACAATGGGAGGTAAGCAATTGAGAAATACCACGGCCTGGGTAGAGGTTTGATATTTCACCCCTGGCCTCCGATTGGTTTGCGTTTTTTTATCATCCACCGTTTCATAATTGTCTGAACAAGCCCTTCTTTAATTAGCCCAAATTGCAGCAATTATAGCAAATTTAGAAACTTTTGCAAGAGGTTTGGTCGATGAATTTTGATTCTTTAAGATTCATCGACCAAAATCAGACATTGATCTCGTTTCTGTCAGAACCTTTTTATCTCATTTCATAATCTCTCACTTCATTTTAGGACCCAACACAAATCCCCCTCTCTGAAAACTGGATTTTCCTGTTTCAATCCTGCAATATTCCACTATAATTAAAGCAAAAGTAAAATAATTCCCTTAGAAACAGAAAATCATTTATACGTTCGTTTATAGAGAATAGCGATAGTTTCATCCTTTCAGGAGCCATCAGATGAAAAAGAAACGACACTTATACGGGATTTCTTGCATGGTGATACCCATCATCCTGCAGCTACTTCTGATTTCGTGCCAGTCCACCAATATAAAACCGGTTAAAAACAATACTAAGAAATGGCGTCTTGCTTATTATGAAGCCGGCCCCTGGAAAGAATACCCCACCCATCTGCGCGCACTGGTGAATGGCCTGATTGAGTTGGAGTGGATGGAGCCGCTAGTCTTACCAAATTACGAGAACCCGGACGATACCGCCCATCTCTGGCAATTCCTCGCGGCTAATACCCAAAGTGACTATATTGAATTCCTCCCTGATGCTTATTGGTCTGCCAATTGGGATGCTGATTTACGAACCAAAAACAAGACAGAAGCCATCCAGCGCCTTTCGACCAATTCAGACATCGACCTCATCATCGCCGCGGGCACCTGGGCAGGTTTAGATCTGGCAAATGATGACCACTCAGTGCCGACTTTCGTCATTTCTGCAACCAACGCCGTCTCGGCTGGTATCGTCACAAGTGCTGAGGATTCAGGCATGGATCATGTAATTGCACACGTTGATCCCGGACGGATCGCACGGCAAATTAACCTTTTCTATGATATTGTTGATTTCCAAACCCTGGGTACTATTTATGAAGATACGACTGATGGAAGGTCTTACGCTCATCTCTCAGAATTAGAAACCTTTGCTGATAAAACCGATGTGAAACTGCTCACCTGCATCGCACCTTTCACAAATCTTCCCGATGAACAAATACAACTGGGGACTGATGCCTGTCTTGAAGAACTGGCTCCACAAATCGACGCATTTTGGATTGGCGACCATCGTGGACTTCGAGCAGAATTGATGCCCGATGTATTAGAACCACTCTATGAAAACCATGTTCCGATCTGGTCTGTAGATGGCGAAGGAGGCAATCATGTACAGCACGGTGTCCTTTTCAGCCTCGCAAGGACTGATATGGATGCCTTAGGTCTGTGGTATGCGGAAGTTGTTGCAAAAATTTTAAATGGCGTACCGCCACGAAAAATCAACCAGGTGTATGCCCCTCAGGAAAAATTGGCAATTAATTTAGCGGTTGCAGATCGAATTAGCTATGAAGTCCCTGAAAGTTTGATCCTTGCGGCTGATGAAGTTTATACAGAAATTATCAAGGGGGACCAGTGAAAAAAATAAACCCGACTGTTAAAATTATCTTCTTATCGCTCTGTTCTGGTCTTTTCTTCTGGGTTCTGGATTCGGTTTTTCAGTATTTTATGTTTCGCGATCTGCTGCGCAAAATGATCTTCACCCCACCCAATAATTTCCTCGAGTCACTAATCCTTCAGATACCAACCTATAGCCTGGTCAACCGCATTTATGTTATTATTGTCAGCTTGCTTAGTGGAATCGCCCTTGCATTTTATATCAACAAACAGCACAAAGCACAGCAGGAACTGGAAGATAGCGAACAGCAAATACAAACGCTGCTTGATGCCATGCCAGACTTTATTTGCTTCAAGGATGGGGATGGGCACTGGCTCAAGGTTAATAATGTCTGCGCAAAGATTTTTCAGCTCGAAGGTATCGATTATCGGGGAAAGAAAGATGCTGAACTGGCAGAACTCAACAACCAGCTTCAAGGAACATTCCTTACCTGCGCAGAAACTGATGCCAGAGCATGGGAAAATGGTACTCTTACTGGCGCAGAAGAGACGATTTCTCATCCCGATGGGTCAACCCGAGTCTATGACGTGACCAAAGTGCCTATTTTTCATCCAGGCGGTAAGCGGAAAGGTCTTATTGTTCTGGGACATGACATAACCAGACGTAAGGAAACTGAGAAAGCAGTACGTGAAAGCGAACAAAACTTGAATGATCTGGTTGAAAAACTGCTGGATGGTGTGGCAATCGCCGATGAAAATGCCTATCACATTTATACAAACCCAAGATTTTCGGAAATCACAGGTTACAGCAAAGAAGAATTGCAAAAAATAACAGGGTGGGCTTTTACCCGTCCAGAAGATCGCACATTGCTCCAGCAGATGATGAAAGACCGGATGGCAGGAAAACCAGTCGCGTCTCGTTATGATCGTATTATTGTAAGAAAAGATGGAACCGAAGTACCTGTCGAAATGTCAACAACTATAACTACCTGGCAGGGGAAAGAACGCCCAATGGCCATTATTCATGACCTCACCGCACGGGTGCAAGCGCAGGAAGAACTCAAGCAATATACCCGGCAGCTTGAAGTGCTGCGTGAGACCAGCCTGAGCCTGACTGCCAACCTGTCATTGAAAGTAGTTCTAGATGTGCTTCTGGAATCTGCTCTGCAACTGGTATCGGCTGATGATGCCCATATCTACATCTATGATGGCAAAGAACTTCGTTTCGGCGCTGTGCGCTGGACAGATAATCGTCAGCCAGTGCCTTTTGCTGAACCGCGTCAAAATGGATTGACATATACGGTCGCCCGCAGAGGAGAACCTATTGTTGTTGCCGATATGAGTCAGAGTCCCATCTTCCAGGATTGGCCGCTGGAGGGTGCGATTATTGGATTGCCGTTACTACATAATGAGCAGGTGGTGGGGGTGATGAATGTCGCTTCAAATATCGCGCGAGAATTCAGCGAAAGCGAACTGCATATTCTATACTTATTGGCCGATCAGGCAGCGATTGCAATTAACAATGCCCGTTTGTATGAGGAAGTTCAGCAGCATGTCAAGCAGCTGAAAACGTTGAATACCATTACTGCTGCGTTATCTTCAACCATCGAATTAGACAAAGTACTTGAACTCATCCTCGATCAGGTCGGACAGGTGCTGCCATTTGATAGCGGATCCATTTTCCTGCATGAAAAAGATGGGTTGCGCGTGGTGATGGATCGTGGTATCAACCCATCGGTTAAAGGACAAACTTTCCCTGCTGAAAATGAACTCTTTCAAGAAATACTGCGATCAAAAACTCCATTGGTTTTGGATAATGTTAAAGACGCCCCCTGCTTCCAGAATTGGGGTGAACCCAAGAATATAGAAAGCTGGATGGGGGTTCCACTGATCGCCCGCGATACTTTGATTGGCTTCTTAACCCTCGACAGCAGCGTGCCCGAAGCCTATTCCTCTGAGCAAGTTGATCTTGCCCGAATCTTTGCTTCTCAGGCTGCCCAGGCGATTGAAAATGCCCGCTTGTATGAGCGAGTGATCGCAGACACCAATCAATTAGAAGAGCGTGTTCAGGAAAGAACAGCGGAACTCAAAGAAGCGAACGAAGGACTGGAATCCTTTACCTATTCCATCTCTCATGACCTTCGAGCTCCCTTGCGCGGCATCAATGGTTTCACCCAAATTTTAATGGAAGAACACACGGCAAGTTTAAATGATGAAGCCAAACATTATATGAGCCTGCTCCGCACCAGCGCGACCAACATGAGTAACCTGATTGACGGCCTGCTCGATTTCTCTCGCAAAAGCTTTCAACCTCTAAAAACTGAACCAGTGAATCTCACTGCTATTGCAGAAAATGTTCTCGCTGATCTGGCAGTAGAATGTAAAGACCGTGATATTGATTTCCAACTCGCTCCTCTCCCGCCATGCCAGGGAGACTCCTTGCTGCTCAGACAGGTGTTTTATAACCTCATTCATAATGCCTTAAAATTCACGCGGAACAAAGAGAAAGCGTTGATTGAAATTAAGTCCTTTCAGAAAGATGGTTTTCCTGTATACTATATTAAAGACAACGGTGTCGGTTTCAATATGACCCATGCCGATAAATTGTTTGGCGTTTTCCAAAGAGCCCATCTTCAATCTGAATTTGAAGGCACCGGTGTAGGGCTGGCAATTGTCCAGAAAATTATCCGCCGTCACGGTGGTGAAATCTGGTTCGAAGCTCAACCGCAGCATGGAGCAACTTTTTATTTTACAATCAACAACCGACTCAGGAGTTCTCATGAATAATAATCACTGTGTTGAAATTCTGCTTGTAGAAGATAATCCCCAGGATGAAGAATTAGCACTTCATGCACTGCGTAAAAGCAAACTCATCAACCCTATTCACGTTGTTCGAGATGGCGCAGAAGCTTTAGATTTTATTTTTGCACGCGGTCAGTTCACTGGCCGTCAAATTGATCATCCCCCTAAAGTTGTTCTCCTTGATCTTAAGCTGCCAAAAGTAGATGGCCTCGAAGTCTTGCGGCAAATTAAAGAAGACCCACGCACAAAATTTATTCCCGTTGTTATGCTTACCTCGTCGCAATTGGAGCAAGACATCGTTAGAAGTTATGAACTGGGGGTTAACAGCTTTATCACCAAACCAGTTAATTTTCAACGGTTTTCCGAAGCTATTGTACAGATCGGTTTGTATTGGGCCGTTTTGAATAAAACTTTTTAGGATCTGGAGCAAGAACAAGCTATGAATCATCCCTTACAAATACTAATTCTCGAAGATAGTCCCTCGGATGCAGCATTAACCCTGCATGCGCTTCGCAAACAGATTGGTGTGTTTGAGTATAATCTGGCCACTTCAAAACCAGAATATAGTGAAGCCTTAAAAAAACATCCAGACCTCATTCTTGCTGATTATGCCCTGCCGCAATTCAACGCTCTTCTCGCGCTTGAACTGCTGCATGAAACAGGTTGGGACATTCCTTTTATCATCATCAGCGGCACCATTGGTGAAGACATCGCTGTTGAAGCCATGCGCGCAGGAGCCTACGATTACCTGATGAAAGACCGGATGGCACGCCTTGGGCAATCCATTGAACATGCTATCAGAGATGCTGAAATGAGAGTGGGAAATCGAAAAGCGCAACAGATCATTAAAGAAAATGAGTCGCGCTATCATAGCTTGTTTGAAGACTCGCCAATCTCCCTGTGGGAAGAAGATTATACAAGAAGCAAACACTATATCACCGAATTGCAACAAAAAGGTGTGGTGGATTTTGATGAATATTTTTCAACCTATCCAGATGAAATCATCAAACTGGTTAAATTAACGAAAATTGTTGATGTTAACCAAGCAACCATTGAAATGTATCATGCGGGCGATAAAACAGAAGCGATTTCGGTTATTAGTGAAACAATCTCGGACCTCTCAGTAATTAAATTCAAGCGACAACTGATCTCCTTTATCACAGGAAAGACT
>CAZQSG010000051.1:0-13546 GCA_964595925.1 uncultured Anaerolineaceae bacterium
TGGATACTTCTAATGAAATTGGCGGAGATGGTGACGTACCCCACCCTGCTGTTGGACGCGCCCGCCGCATGCAGGTAGCTAAACCAACCCTTCAGCATGAGGTAATGATTGAGGCAGTTGAAAACCACAACCCCGAAGTGATCCTGATTGATGAAATTGGGCGTGAGTTGGAAGCTGCTGCCGCTCGAACAATTGCCGAGCGTGGTGTTCAGCTGATCGGTACGGCACACGGACGTTCGCTGGAAAACCTGATGCTGAATCCGACACTATCTGACCTGATCGGCGGCATCGAATCGGTGACGCTTTCTGATGAAGAAGCACGCCGCCGCGGCACACAAAAGACCGTCCTCGAACGGCGTTCAGCACCCACTTTTGATGTTTTGATCGAGATTGAAGAGCGCAACCAGCTCATTGTGCATCCCGATATTTCAACAGCGGTGGATGAACTGGTGCGTGGTTATCCGATGCATCCCGAAGTGCGGCACCGCACGGCTGAAGGAAAGATCACGATTGAGAAAACACGCATTGCACCTCAGAACGGACGAAATTCACAGGGATTCGGACGGACTGCCAGCGGGTCAATTTCCAAGAATGGCAAGAATTCTAAACCTGCTGCCACTACTCAAAACAGGAAAGACGTCAAATCTGGCGAAAAACTACAAAGTAAGAACAACCAGGGAAGCAAGTCAACTCTCAAGCCGGTTCATATTTATGCCTATGGTGTAGCGCGCAATCGATTACTTCAGGCTGTTCAGCGTTTGGGAGTGCCGGCCTTTTTAGCCAAAAATGTTAATGAAGCGGATGTATTAATTACCTTGCGTTCTTATTATCGAAGCCGCCAGCAGATGGTGATGGAAGCAGAATCGAATGGCATGCCCATTTATATCCTGCGCGCAAACACGATCGCACAAATGGAAAAAGCCATTGTTGAGATATTTAACCTTTCCTATGTCGATTTCAGCCTGCCTTCTGATGAGGAACAGGTGGGTCAGACAGCAGAAGCAATCAGGGCTGTGTTAAATGGCGAAAGCTGGGTGGACTTACCCCCCGCGCCTGCACATATTCGCAGAACCCAGCATGAAATGGCCCGTCAGGCAGAGCTTGTTTCGCATTCTTACGGAAATGAACCCAACCGACGTGTGCGTGTGTTCAGAAATTAATTGATGAGCCAGATCAAAAATAAAATATACTCTACGACCCAACCCTGCCCTTCCCTCACAGGGAAGGGACAAATCCAGCTTTGCTGGATCGGGATAGGTAATTTCAGTATTAATTTCTTAGAAGGTAAAATCCAACGATAATTCTTGATGAGTGTTTGAAGATTCATAAGCCTTTTCTGCCATCAAAAGCGCTTTGAGACCCTGCTTCAGGCTGACGGTGGCCGGCTCTTTGTCCAGCAAATGCTGGATGAAGTGATGCGGGCATTTCTGGTGGAAATAACCGAGTTGGAAATCTGGAATTACACCGCCATCGCGCCAACCATCCCTCTCTTCACTGAGCATGTAGAATTTGAAAAAGGGCGCTTTCGAAAATTCCCGTGAGGCCATATCAACGCCAGAGATAATCGCAGTCCCTTCGGTGCCATACACTTCAACAGATTCTTCTGCCGCAATCATGGCACCGCTTGAGATAACTTCTCCGATGGCGCCATTGGCAAAACGGTAAACCGCAAGGCCGGTATCATCACATTCCAATCCCAACCCGCTATTGGAGACCACGCCATAAGCGCTCTCAGGGTCTCCCAACAGCCACAAAAGCAAATCAAGCGCGTGTGAGCCTTCATCAAACAAGGCGCCGCCGCCCGAGTGCTCTGGCTGGGCAAACCAGGTACCGCTGCCCATGGTGCGATAGATATAATGGCAATGGCGGATGCGGACGAGGGTAATTTTTCCCAGACGTCCAGAATGCACCATTTCGACCAATTTCCGATTGGCATCATCAAAACGTTTGGGGAAGTTCATCATGAATTTGATCCCTGCTTCTTCGACAATCTGTTTCATGCGCAGGCCTTCTACCATATTCATTGCCAGAGGCTTTTCGAGCATGATATGCACTCCAGCTGCTGCAGCTTTTTCGACCAGGGCCAGATGCTGGTCGGTCATAGAGGTAATTGCAACCCCGTCACAGATTGCCAGCAGCGCATCCATATCATCATAGAAGGTGGTGCCGAATTGTTCGGCAGCTGCTTTACCGCGTTCGGGCTCTTCATCCCACACACCCACCAGATCAGCATTTGGATCAGCAATCACCCCTTCTGCCCAGGGATAGGCATGTCCCATAGCAAAAGATAATATCCCATACTTGATTTTCTCAGTCATGTAAAACTCCTTTTCTCGATCATTGTTAATCTTAGTTTAATGGAAAATCTTGAAGAATGAGTGTAGGAAATGAAATGAAAATGGATATTAGTTTATCGGACAGAGAAGGGCGAAAAAGCGACGGTTGTTATCAGCGAGTCCATGCATACCTAATTTAGAAAAGGTGGTTATTCCCCCGTTTTTCCTCGCTATACGATTAATATACGGTTTCTGGTAGAATTATGGTGCGGTTTACCTGTAAGTTATATGGTTCTCCGGTAAAATTTGACCTTCAATGGAGAAGAAGAATCGAATGACGAATAACCGGCGTTTTATAAACGCTTTAGTATTAAGCCTGCTTTTATTTACCCAAATCATTCCCGCCTCAAAAATTCAGGCAGCAGTGGAACCTGTTTTAATACAACAAGCTACTTCAGTTGAAAAGGCACAGGCTTTACTGGAAGATATGTCGGTGGAAGAACGAGTCGGGCAATTATTTTTGATTGGTTTCGAGGGAAACGATATCGGTGAAACCACTCAAATTCGCAGTTTGATTGAGAACTACCATATTGGTGGTGTGATGCTTTCAGCCGCGAATGAAAATTTTCAACCGGATGAGAACCCGTTAACAGAATATGCTCAGTTCCTCGATGGATTGCAAACCATTGAATGGGAAAGTGCGTCTACAAACCCTGATGATTCTCTGAATTACATTCCATTGTTCATTGGTATTCGCCAGAATGGTGATGGCGCCCCAGATGATCAAATTTTAGAAGGCCTTACTCAGGTTCCTTCACAAATGGCCATCGGAGCGACATGGAATGTAAACACGGCCTACCAGGCTGGAAGCATTCTTGGAGAAGAGCTTTCGGCTTTGGGATTCAATCTCTTTTTCGGCCCATCGCTGGATATATACGAAGACAGCAATAGCTGGTTGGACACTCGATCTTTTGGCAGTGACCCCGATTGGGTTGGTAAAATGGGGCAGTCTTACATTCGCGGCCTCCATCAGGGAGGCCAGAATCAGATTGCTGTGATCGCAGAGAATTTTCCCGGAACTGGTGAAGCAGATCATTCTCCAAGTGATGATATTGTTACCATTTTAAAAACAATGGATCATTTGCAAAGAATCGATCTTGCACCTTTTTGGGATGTGACCGGGCAGGCGGATGATGATTCATCTCAGGCAGATGGGATTCTGGTTTCTCACAGCCGCTATCAGGCATTACAGGGAGCTATCCGTGCCACAACACGCCCGATCAGTCTGGATCAAGAAGCATTGACTAATTTATTATCCGCGCCGGAAATTGTGGAGTGGGAAACGAATGGTGGTCTGGTGATCAGTGATGATCTGGCCAGTTCAGCGGTACGAAAATTTTTTGACCCCTTAAATTTTACCTTTGATGCCAGGCAGGTTACCACTACTGCGTTAAACGCTGGAAATGACATGCTTTTGATTGATGGGCTGGTTTCTCCGTTAAATGAGGAAAACTATCTCCTTCTTATAAACGCACTTGAATTTTTCACCCAAAAATATCAGGAAGATTCAGTATTTGCGGAGCGTGTTGATCAGTCGGCTCTGAAAATCTTGACAACAAAATTTGAACTCTATCAATCGTTTGCTTTAGAAAATACACTTTCTCAGGAAGAAGAGATTGCATCAATTGGAGGGAACCCTCCGCTGATCTTCAATATGGCCCATGAAGCTGCGACTTTGATCAGCCCGGCAGCTGAAGACCTGGATTCGCTGCTTCCGAACCAACCTGGTTCACGGGAAAGAATTGTTTTCATTTCTGACACCTACACATCCCGTCAATGTAGACGCTGTGAAACGAATTTTGAATTCACTGAGCGTAGTTTACAGGATGCGGTATTGCGTTTATACGGACCCTCTGGATCAGGTCAGGTCATCACAAACCGTCTATCGAGTTTTTCGTTCAGTGAAATGAATAAATTTTTAGATGACACCCTTCAGGAGCAAGAATATCCTATTATTGAAGAGTTAGCGCTAGCTGATTGGGTCGTATTTTCGATGCTGGAGGTTGATGAGGATCGGCCTTCCTCTGATGCATTAAAACGGATGCTTGATGACAAAGCTGACCTGCTGCTTGGTAAGAATGTGGTGGTTTTTGCTTTCAATGATCCTACAGTGTTGAATGCCGCTGAAATTACAAATATCACAGCTTATTATGCATTGTATAGCAAAGGAGAGGAGTTTGTCGATGTTGCAGCTCGTATTCTCTTCAAGGAACTGTCTGCGACTGGCGCTTTGCCCGTTTCCTTTAAAAACCTGGGGTATGATATCAGTGTTATTACTTCACCTGATCCATCTCAGATCATTCCACTGGTGGTAGATCAAGCAGCTCTGGTAAACAGTACTGAACTTGAGGCAGAAAACGAGTCTGATGACGAGGAGGATACACCAACCCCTGTTCCAACAGTTCTTTCACCACCGACTTTTAAGGTGAATGATGTAATCCCACTTCTGGCAGGCCCGGTAAAGGATCACAACGGAAATATTGTTCCTGATGGTACTCCTGTTCAGTTCCAGGCGGTGCTTTTTGGCGATACACCCGGATTGACACGTGTTATCGATACGGTTACAGAATATGGTATGGCACAGGCGATTTTTCCGATTCAAGAGAGCGGTTTGATGGAAATCAGCGTGGTCTCTGAACTTGCGCAGGTGTCTTCGGTGCTGCAGATTGATGTGCCTGAAGAAGGCCAGGCCCCGGTGATGGAGGTGTCACCGCAGTTTTCTGATGAGCAGACCACTCAGCAGCCTCAACCCACAGTTACCCCGGAACCAACGATTACAACCACACCGACAGTATTACCAACCCGGGTACCAGACCCTGTTATCCCTGATTCAAGTGCTGGAGATTGGATTGTCGCGATGGCAGTTGCCTGGCTCAGTGGAGCTATAGTGTTCTTCAGCTTACAGCGAAACCATAGTGTAAAATGGCAGGCCCGACGTGGTCTGTTTGTTATCATTATGAGTATTCTTGGTTATATCTATCTCATTATTCATTTGCCCGGCAGTGTTGTTTTACTGGAAACTGTTGGGGTCTTCTGGTCAACCCTGGTTGCCAGTTCTGCCGGCGGTTTGCTGGGCTTTGGTATTGGCTGGTTGTGGAACCACGAATTTGAATAGGTAAGCTTTTCTTTCAACTTCTGAGGTAGCGTTACCATGGTCGAAATCAGCAGAGCAGCCAATGCTAAAGAAAACGTCAATCGTTCGATTGGACTACTGACTCTGGCACGCATGGTGTTAAACATGGCCACGCGCATGACGTATCCTTTCTTATCTTTTTTCGCAACGGGTCTTAATGTTGATTTAAAAGCGTTATCCCGCGTCATGGTTGTGCGTTCCAGCACAGGAATCATCAGCCCTTTTCTGGCCTCGCTGGCTGATATTTGGGGTCATAAACGTGGGGTTCTGATTGGGATTGCCCTGTGTTTTCTCAGCAATCTCGCAATTGTTCTGGCACCGGGCTATTGGGTGTTCTTGATCTCGGTCAGTCTCTGTTATCTCGGCATGTATTTCTTCATGTCTTCAATGCAGGCCTATGTGGGCGAGGCAGTGCCTTTTAAACGCCGCGGTATGGCTCTTGCGGTTACTGAAACAGGATGGGGGCTTAGTTTTGTGATCGGCATGCCGATCATTGGTCTATTGATCGAACATTTTGGCTGGCTATCCCCTTTCTGGCTGTTGCTGGTACTCACTGCCATCAGCGGCGGATTGCTTGCATGGCTGCTTCCGGCTAATCAGGCTCATTTACATGCTGCCAGCGATAATAAAGCCAAAGTTTTTTTGAGTCATCTGAGGCAGGTTTTTTCTTCTGCCGCAGCACGGACTGCGCTATTAATGAGCTTCTCGCTTGTGGCTGCCAATGAAATGGTCAATCTTGTTTTTGGTGTGTGGATTGAAGATTCTTTCAATTTGCCGATCTCAGGACTTGGTCTTTCTGCTTTAGCAATTGGTGTGGTTGAGGTGATCGGTGAACTGAGCGGCGGGGTATCCGCAGACCGCATCGGAAAAGGACGTACATTTTTCATCGGTGCCGCAGTGAATATCCTTTCTGCCGTATGGATGGCATTTTACTCCCAGACCCTGGTCAGTGCTTTATTTGGATTGATGTTTTTCTATTTGAGTTTTGAATTCGCAATTGTGAGCGCCTTTGGATTGGTAAGCGAGGTGCTGCCAGGAGCAAGAGCCACCATGATGGGCGCTAATGTTGCTGCACTATCCCTGGGACGCATGGCAGGTGCTTTCCTCGTTCCCTATCTTTATCAGTTGGGCTTTGATTGGAATCTGACGATTGCAGTGCTGGTCAATGTTGTATCAATTGCAGCGATGGTTCAGACCCGGCGAAATAGTGCACTTCGAATGAATCAAAAGTGATTATGCAATTCAACCTGAAACCTGCGGTCTGGTTCTTAATCAGTAATGCGAATAATTCACTTATTTTTCTATCACCTTAAAGATAGATTCATTTTTTCCATGATATAATTTAACGTTTAATCGGTCACTTAGGAAATTTCTTTACCCCTGGTGGTTGTGAAAGTATACATCTGTGGTACAATTTTGAAAATCCTTTATGAAATTAATCAAATCTTTTGGGGTTGTCCATTAATGGAATTCAATGTTTAGGGTCTTGAGCATTGGTGTAAACGAATTAGATTGGGATACTATTAAGTTAGAACTTCCCAATCAGGGTTCGGAGCTGTCTTTACAGTTCTTCGAATCGCTTTCATCTTTTAATTCTGAGTTTTCTGATTTTGCGGTTGATCTCATCCTTTATGATCACTCGCAAAAAATTGAAAACCTTGATCCGATATTAAAGCGCTTTCTTAATGTGCCGGTGGTTTTTTTCTCAAAGGCAATTAAAGAAAATATAGAGGCTATGAAACATGGCGCACAGGATTTTGTAACCCCATCAGAATTTGCTTCGAACGAAGAGTTGCTGGCAATTCTTGTAATTAAATATATGCGCGAGAAGAGATTGAGAGAAGAAAACGAACTCAAACACAACCAGAAACTAGAAACCCTTCATTCTTCAATGCGCGCCCTTGAACAGCATAACAAGGAAATCTCAACTATCAATCAATTGAGTATTCTTATGCAGCGCAGCACAAAATTAACTAAAATTTTTGAGGTGATTGAGAAATTCGCAGAAAAATTATTTCCAAATTGTGTGGGTATGATTCATTTGTATAAATCACCTGGTCAACCTTCTTCAATGGTTCAATGGGGTGAATGGCCTTTTAATTTATTGGTTGTAGTTGAGTCGGTATTTGCCACCACTGTTGAATCCGAAAAGAGAGGATACAGTCAAAATAAAACCATCTGCAATCTACTTCAAAAGCAGTTAAATGATGCAAAACTAAACATTGAAACTCTGTGTTTACCAATGAACGTTCAAAATGAGTCTATCGGTTTCTTCTCCCTGTTTTTCCTTGATGGCCAAGTTGTGCCCGAGGGTTCTCGCTCTCTGGCGAGAGGATTTGTGGAGAGAGTTACGCTGACTGTTTCTAATATTCAGTTGCGTGAAGAATTGCGTTATCAATCAACGCGAGATCCGTTGACTGGATTGTATAATCGGCGTTACATGGAACAGGTATTTGAAAACGAGTTGAGACGGGCTATTCGTCGAAATTATGCACTTTCACTGATCATGATGGATATTGACTACTTCAAACCTATCAATGATACCCTTGGACATGAAGTAGGTGATATTGTTTTGAAGGCCGTAGCAAAATTTCTTAAGAAACACATGCGTCAAGAAGATGTTATCTGCCGGATTGGCGGTGACGAGTTTGTGATTCTGCTTCCACAGACCAAAGCCAAAGATGCATTTCATCGAGCGAATTTCCTTCGAATCTCCTGCAATGAAATACCGAAAGATCCTTTGATTGTAGAATATGATATTGGTACTCTTGCTTTATCCTTTGGTGTTTCCAGTTACCCGATGCATGGGGATGACCCTTCGGAATTGCTGCGTGCAGCAGATTATGCGCTTTATTATTCAAAAAACCATGGCCGAAATCAAGTTTGTCTTGCACGAAAAAACGACACCGGCTCTTTATATAAAAGAACAACACAAAGCTTAGATGCCAGGCGATGGGGTGTGGAAAAGGTGGAAGAAGAAAAGAAGAAAATAATTCCAATCCTTATCGGCAGCAATAATCGTTGGAAACTAAAAGAAATTGAAACTATCCTCAAAGAATTTGCTTTTTTTGACCAGCTCGAATTCCATTTGCCTGTTGATTTGGGTATTACATTGGATGTGGACGAAACCGGCAGCACATACACTGAAAATGCGGTCTTAAAGGTAGAAGCATTTTTTAAGGCTGCCAAAGAGAAATTGAACGATTATATTGTGCTGGCAGATGATTCCGGTCTGGAAGTGGATGTCTTAAATGGACAACCCGGTATTCTCTCTGCCCGTTATGCACCATTTCCTGATGCCACGGATGCGGACCATCGGCGCTTCCTGCTTCAGGAATTAAAAGATAAAGAACAGCCCTGGGAGGCAAAGTTCCACTGTGCCATTGCGATGATTACTCCAGATGGTCTTCTGCATTTGTTTGAGGGAAATTGTCCCGGACAGATACTACCGCATGAACGCGGTGAAAATGGTTTTGGCTATGACCCAATCTTCCTGTTGCCTGACCGCGACCAGACGATGGCAGAGCTAACGAACGAGGAAAAGAATAACATCAGTCATCGAGGACAGGCGATGCATGATGCAATTACTGTCATTCAAGCAGTGCTCAATGAGTGAATTCGGATTCATGAGAATTTTCAAACGCGTTCTATCTCCCATTTTGATAGAATAAAATGAAGGATTCCCTGAGAAGTGAATGATGGCCAAGAAAAAGCAGAATATACACCATAAAGAGGATGAGTCACGTCTTCCACCAGGACAGACCCTGATTGAAGGGTTTCCGATTTTACAGTATGGTGGTATTCCCAATATTGATATTGACCAATGGCAGCTCCGAATTTGGGGGGCTGTTGAAAATGAAGTCAGCCTGAGCTGGGTAGAATTTAATCAACTGCCAAAGGTAGAGCTTACACTTGATTTACATTGTGTGACACGCTGGACCAAATATGAAACCCACTGGCAGGGAGTACCATTGCAAACTATGATAGATGCCGGCATTATTCAACCGCTGCCCTCTGCAAAATTTGTGATTCAACATGCACCCGGATATACGACCAACTTGCCTCTTAGCAATATAATGGCAGAAAATTTCTTGTTGGCCACTCACTATGAAAGCCAACCTATCACAGTGGAGCATGGCTGGCCGCTGCGTGGTCTGATTGGTGCGATGCCGGCGAACACGAACCAGAAAGATGTCTATCTCTGGAAAGGCGCCAAATGGTTGAATGGCCTTGAGTTCAGCGAAATAGACCAGCCCGGGTTCTGGGAACGTTATGGCTATAACAATGAAGCAGA
Organism: uncultured Anaerolineaceae bacterium; assembly: GCA_964595925.1. GTDB lineage: Bacteria > Chloroflexota > Anaerolineae > Anaerolineales > Anaerolineaceae > SpSt-1165. The sequence goes on from CAZQSG010000051.1 coordinate 9,764, forward strand.
TGTTTGGAAGGAACAGCGTTTTGCCTGAGACAGAAGATCAGTCACTTTTATCATAACTATCTTTTTCTTCACTGGTCGGTGCCTGCCAGGGCCAGCGTCCATCAATTTCTAATTCGAGGGCAATACTCAGGAACAAGCGCAGCGCAACCAGCAGCCCCAACACAAATAGATTCTGGCTGGTGGGTTTCACTGCAACAGTGTGAATGATATCTCCCGCTACCAGAAATTCCAGGCCGATGAGCAAGGACCTGCCCAATTCCTTGCGCAATTGTCGATAATCTTTTGTGTTGATACTGAAACAGAGTGTGCCAGTACCGCGGATATATCGGAATATGGAACAAATAATCCCGACGATGATGACGAGTACACCAGTAGCTTCTACAATTTCGGCAAGAAGTTCAATCAAAAGTTCCAACCCCGAAAGTTCGGTTGCCAGGTGCGATAATCCAAAAAAATCATTAAACATAGATTAGAAGCCTTCCAAAATGAGCTCTACTGAATGAGTGATGGTATTTATTGTGTCTGATTTTGTTTTATTTATGTGAGTAATGAAGCGGGCTGTTCCTTGTTGCAAAGAACAGCCCAGCATTTTTGTGTGGTGCAAGTTTATTGTATTAAAAGTTTAATTCTCAGGGTGCTGTGTAGTATCATAATCAGCTTTGGTCTCGCCCATCACATTTTCGCATACCTTCAACCATTCGATGATATCGAGACCCTGAGGACATGCTTCTTCACATTCGCCGCATTCAACGCAGTTGGGGGCCGTGCTGTCTTCCGGCATCATTTTGTAAAAGATGCGGCCGACGCCCCAATTGTCAAACATGACCGCGCGGTTGTAATGCTCAAAAATGCGCGGAATGAATACTCCATGCGGGCAGGGCAAGCAGTATTCACAGAAGGTGCAGTGAATAGGAATCAGGTTATGAAAGGTGTCTCGAACCTGATTGATAATGATTTTCTCTTCCTCGCTCATTGAGCCAATCTCAAACTTCGCTGCCAGCTCAACATCTTCTACGACCTGCTCCATGGTGCTCATGCCTGAAAGAACCACCGAAACTTCGGGTTGGTCCCACAACCAGTTCAGGGCCCAATCAACTTGAGAACGTTCTGAATTGTAATCCGTCATTACTTGACTGACTTTCTCAGGCAGGTTGGCCAGTTTGCCGCCCAGCAGTGGTTCCATGATAACCACAGCCAGCCCTTTTTCGGCTGCGAGTTTGAGGCCTTTGAGTCCGGCCTGCTCGGTGATATCCATATAGTTGTATTGAATCTGGCAGAAATCCCAGCCGTCATAGTCATTTATAATTTGCTCGAAAATTTCATATTCGTCATGGAAAGAGAACCCGATGAACCTCACCCGGTCATCGCTCTTAAGCTTCTTGAGCCAATCAAGAATGCCTAACTCTTTCATCTTCGTCCAGCTGGTATGATTGATCCCATGCATCATATAGGCGTCAATATGATGCACTTCCAATTTACCTAACTGTTCATTGAGAAACCGATCAAAGTCATCTCCAGTTTCTACACGGCCACAAGGCAGCTTGGTGGCGAGGGTTACCTTCTCACGGTAGCCGTCTTTGAGGGCTTTTGCGACAAGCAGCTCACTGTTGCCGCCGTGATAAGGATAGGCTGTGTCGATATAGTTCACGCCGTTGTCAATGGCATAACGAATCATTTTGATGGCTTCCGGTTCATTGATATTATTAGAATCTTCATCAATAACGGGCAGGCGCATGCAGCCAAAGCCAAGAGGTGAGACTTTTAGACCTGTTTTTCCAAATTTCCGTGTTTTCATTCTTTATTACTCCTTCTGTGTATGAAACGCAAAAAATGCATAAGTGAGTGAATAAAATTTTTGCGAGTTCTATAGATTCTGGGCAGAAACGCACATATAACGAATGGCGATGACCCGAGTGTGGTCTTTGGTGAGATAACGCAGGGAGGAGGTCATCTCAACTTTAACATGAAATACTTCTATTAGTCAAATTATACTCGAAAATTTCAATATTCTTTGTTGGGTGCAAGAAATGAAACTTAATTGAAGATTAAGAGTAAATTTCGTACAACCTTTAACCTCATTTTCACGTACAATAAATGTAGAGATAGTACATATTTTTTTATTCACTTTGAAACTTTAATTCATACCAGAAAAAGTTATCAGGAGGATTGAAACCTATGGAATCAAAGAAGGCCTTTGGTTATTTACCGCATCTGCTCACTTTCCCGTTCAAGGGTGAGGGTGCGTTTGGAAAACTGGCGATTGCTGCCGGGTTAGCGTTGCTTGGGATGTTCATCCCAATTATTCCCACGATTTTCTTGCTTGGTTATTTGATGGCTGTGATGACAAAAATCATTGTCGATCGTGAAGAAGCCAGCATGCCGCCTTGGGAAGATTGGGGAAAGTTGTTCATGGACGGACTGAAGCTCTTCGGTGCCTCACTTTTCGTTGCCATTCCTCTGGGTCTTGTTTTTTTCATTGTCTTTGGATTTTCATTTCTGCCGCTCGCATTTGTTGATAGTAATCTGATCAATGAAGATGCTTTTGCCTTCTATTTTCTGATCCTGTTCTTTATTCAAATGGTTGCCTTTTTCTTGAGTATGATCATTTCTGTGATTGCTATCGTTTTCCAGCCTGTCTATACCAGTCATATGGTGGAAAAAGGTGAATTCAGCGCCATTTTCATGATCAAACAATGGTGGAAGGTCTTTAAGAAGAGCTTTTGGGAATATGTAATTTCATTCTTCATTTTCACCGGTCTGTATATGCTTGTGACGTATGTATATATGTTCATGATTTATTCGGTGGTGTGCTGCTGTCTGGCACCTTTTGGCGTGGCTTTCCTCTCTGCTTATATGGGGATTGTCTATTATGCCCTGACAGCCAGCGCCTATCGGGACGGTCTCGATAAATTAGATGAGGATGCACCTACACCAAAAAAAGAGAAGGAAAGTTTTTCACTGCCCGAAGCAGCCGTGATTCTTGAAGAGACAATAATTGCAGAACCGGTCGAGGAAGTTGTCGAAACGGTCGAAGTGGTAGAAGAACAGGAAGTTGCTGAAACGGCAGATGTAGTAGAGAAACAGGAAGCTGTTGAAGTTATCGAAGTTGTGGAGGAAAAACGACCTGCGCCGGCTCCCCTTCCGCCGGTGTATGACGCAGCAACAGTGAAAATGGACAAATTAGAAAAGATAAACGGCATCGGCCCAAAGACAGCATCCGCTCTCAAGGCTGCTGGAATTCTTACTTTTTCGCAGTTGGCAGACACGGATGAAGAAACACTCAAACAGGTTCTCCATGATGCTGGTTTAGACGTTGTGATTGCCGCCTGCGATGATTGGCCTCAGCAGGCAAAAGAGTTAATTTCATAGGTCAGCAGAATACAACAACACCCCGAAAGCGTCTCGCTTTCGGGGTGTTGTTGTAAACTCAGTTCAACCGGGAACATATGGATGAATGAGTGTCCTTAATTATCCAATCGGGATGCAATAAAAATCTACATCCGCATTCCCGCCGGCAATAACAGTTACTGTTTGTTCTGGTGTTTGATACTGACACCCAAGGTTAGGGATTCTAACACAATAAGTAGCAACGGGTACAAAGATGAAGTAATAATTTCCTTCTCCATTCGTGTTCATAGAATCATAAAAAATGTTAAAAGAGGCGCAAGCCCCTTCACTTACTGTTACATTTACACCTGTGAAAGGTGTGTCAGGAGAACCATCATACGTTCTATTGCCATTATTCTCCACCCAGACTATGCCTGAGATCCCACCAGTCTGGTC
>CAZQSG010000051.1:13646-17563 GCA_964595925.1 uncultured Anaerolineaceae bacterium
CTGGTCAGGCTCAGGTGTTGGATCTTGAAGAATACGACAAAGGCCAGGTTCTGTGCCGTCGGGCACAAATCCCACACTCCATCTGCAGGTATTGTCAATTTCTGCCAGCGCTTTCAATGGATATTGATCGAGGGAAGACAGCGGTGATCCGGCCTCTTCATGTGTGAAGTGGTCGTTATAGTCGTACCATTCAGGGTTTTTCACCAGGTTGTCGGTGTGCCCCCACCACAAGAATTCATCATCATTCTGGATGAGGCTGTACTTGAAAGCGATCTGTGCAACCTTTGAATCTGTTGGATCAATGCGTGCCCAGGCAAGGTCGGGATCAGCTCCAATGCCGTTGTCAAAGAGGTTCTGGTTATAACCATTGCCGCCATAGGGTGCGTCTGAAAGAATGATGGCGGTTCCGCCCACATCGTTGTTGGTATCTTTCCAGGCAGAGACCCCGTCCGTGGACCATGCTGTTTGCAGGTTGGAGGCAAGAATGAGATAATCACCGCGTCCGTCAATGTCGTTGTCGATCTGTAAACCATATGTTCCTTTCAGACCACCCGCCACATTTTCTCCCTGCATTTTTAATTCGACATACACCCACCCGCCTGAGCGGTTGAGTGTGGTGAAGATAATATCAAGATCGGGATAATAGTCCATACTTTCGCTGCTGAATGGACGCTCATAGAGATCATGGCTGAAATCTTCACCTGCGCCGGCACGTTTTTGAATGGCGTAGATTGATGAATCTGCATCAGTCACGCCGCTTTCCCGCCCGGCAGGAGGCTCGCCCGGCTGTGTAAAATGCTCGATCGTTGCCGTGGGTTCTGGCGGCACAGTTTCAGTGGGTTTTTCTTCTTCGGGGGCTGGCTCCTCTGTAGCAGTCATTTCTATGATGGGCTCTGGGGTTTCGGTGATAGCCTCAAGTTCAGCTACTCTCGTTTGGGCTGCTTCCAACTCAAGTTCCACAAAAGCCATGGTCAGCGCCTCTTCGATCGCCGATTCTGTATCTTGTTCTGGGGCTGAGATACCCAGATTGCAGGAGCTGATAATTACGATCAATAACAATGTGATAATACCGAATCGAAATTTATTAAACATACAAAATTCCTCCACGATTAAATTCTTTAACCTGACAATATTAAAAAACTATTGCAATTTAATGCATATTATTTTCCATTATAGCAACAATCAAAGATGAATAACAAGACCAATATAAAGAGATGGAACATTTGCGATGTTAAAGCACAAGAGCCGAGGTTGTCCGGCCCGGCTCTCATAAGGAGGAGAAGAAGAAAAATTTATGTTTACAAACATAATCATACACGGCAAATCAATTTAATACTTGACGGTTGCTATACGTGAATATAACAAAATTGGTAATTAAGTAGAAGAATATGAAGAGTTTCTTAATCTTTCTTTTTCAGTATATTTGCCAGATTAGCAAACTCAAAAAAACAGTAAGAATCAGCATTGATATACGAAAGTGGTTTTTATCCATTATCAAGCGCCAGGATAACTATTCACAAATTCCTGCTTCGTTTAGGAAAACATTTTTTCTACTTTTTTTGAGTACAATTAGACCAGCACAACATAAAAATGAGGAAACCAACATGAGCGATTATAACCCCCTGACACATGAACGTATTATTGAGTTAAGCGCTATTGTTGGCGCGAAGAACATTATTTTCGATGATGTCGAGAAGCTGGAGCCGTATGCCAGTGACGAAATCTCTGACAAGCGTTATGCGCACACTCCCGAGGCCGTGCTCAAACCATCCAGTGCTGAGGAAATTTCAGCGATTCTGCAATTCGCCAATCGTGAGCATGTGCCTGTCACGCCGCGAGGGGCAGGAACCGGGCTCACTGGTGGGGCGGTGCCGATGTATGGGGGAATAGTGCTCAGCCTGGAACGGATGAATCGCATTCTTGAGATCGACACCGAGAATTTGGTGGCTGTTGTGGAACCGGGGGTAGTGACGAACGAGATCAATGAGGCCTCCGAAGAATTCGGACTGTTCTACGCCGGTTATCCAATGAGCCTTCTTTCATGCTTTATCGGCGGGAATGTGGCCACAAATGCCGGCGGCGGGAAAGCTGTAAAATACGGTGTCACCTCACGGTATGTGCTTGGCCTGGAAGTGGTGCTGCCCACCGGAGAAATCGTTGAACTGGGCGGAAAACGTTTCAAAGACGTTGTTGGTTATGATCTGGTGCGGCTGATGGTGGGCAGTGAAGGTACACTGGGAATTTTTACAAAGATCATCCTCAAACTGATGCCCCTGCCGAAAGCGAAGGTTGATCTACTGGCGCTTTTCCCGACTTTACAGGAAGCTATTGGGGCTATTCCCGGAGTGCTCACCCACAGTGGTGTTCTCCCTACCGCAATCGAGTTCATGGATCATCAGGCGGTGCAGGCTTCGGCGCGTTATCTGAATGAAGAACTTCCCCTGCAAGATGCCGGCGGACTGCTTCTGATCGAAGTGGATGGCAGCTCAGAAGCCGAGATTGAAGGAATTTATGAAGCGATTGGTGAAGGCTGTGAAAAAGGGGGCGCGTTTGAGGTCTATGTGGGGCCAAACAACACCACCCAGGAGCGGATGTGGGCGCTGCGGCGAAACATTGCGGAAGCTCTGATGACGATCTCTCCGATTCAGACTTCGGAAGATGTGGTGGTGCCGATTTCGCGCATTGCGGAATTGATGGATGCTTTATACGCTGTTGGCGAACATTATGATGTACTCTTTCCGGCCTACGGACATGCGGGGGACGGCAACGTGCATGTGCGGATCATAAAAAAACCTGATATGGCGCTGGAAGAATGGGATCGCATTAAACACGATCTTCTGTCAGAGCTCTTCCATGCAGTGGTAGAGTTGGGCGGAACCATCAGCGGGGAGCATGGCATCGGTCTGAAGAAAAAAGAATTTGTATCCCTCGTGTTGGATGAGAAGGTGATTGACCTTCAGCGGGGTATCAAGAAGGTTTTTGATCCGAATAATATTCTCAACCCGGGCAAGGTGCTGCCAGAGTAGATACTTCACGCCACTGAAAAATCTTTCCACCTGTCATTTTATGCAATCTGATAGCTCATTCTTGACATAGTAGAATATTTGTTCTATTATCAAGCTACGAAATAACGGAGGTTTGAAATGAGTATTACGACTGCTAATCAAAACAAGTTTGCCCAGCGCATCAAAAGTGCAGGGAATGCAACAACTATTTTCGGGATTCTGATTATTGGGGCGCTGTTGTTCTTTGAATTATTCAACTATTCAACCACCCATTTTGCTCTGGGGGATCTGCTGGGCGATCAAAGAATCCTTGGCATCCAATGGGCCACGACTCTTTCAATCGCTTTTTGCGCCATCGATTTTGCCGGGATCTCTCGGATGTTTACCTCAGAAGAAGGTACTGAAGAGCCGAAAGAAATCTGGTACTTATTTGGGGCATGGCTGCTGGCCGCTACAATGAATGCTGCGCTCACCTGGTGGGGTGTTTCGATGGCAATTGTCAATCACAGTGTCCAGAGCACGGCAATTGTTGAGGCGGGGACAATTCTGAAAGTGGTACCGATCTTCGTTTCCATTCTTGTGTGGGTGATTCGCGTACTGGTCATCGGTTCGATTTCTTCAATGGGCAGTCGTTTTCTGGGAGGGCAGACTTCAACGCTGCCAGCCCGTTCAACAAGACGTGCTTCAGTGCAGACAGCAGTCAGCACAGTACGGCCGTCACGTGCCACAACGACTGCACACGCCCGCGCCGCATCCCCCCGCTCCCGCAGCTACGCCCGGCCTGAATCCACTTATCATTCACTGAACGGTGCCAATTCCAAGGAAAGTCAAGACACATCGTATCAAAGGCAATTCTAAGGTAGTAAAAAAGATTCCCTTCTTTTTTCTCTCTCTCAAAAACTTATGTTTCAA
>CAZQSG010000052.1:0-5390 GCA_964595925.1 uncultured Anaerolineaceae bacterium
TCATCTTTCTAGTCCTTTTGACATTCGGTAACTACAATTTTGCCATCAACCAGCCTGGCGGAACAGACTTTCTCTTTCGGTGGAAGCCAACCCAGCTAGTCCTCCTCGAAGGTTTTGATAGCCCATATGATCCAGACGCTTTGAAGCAGGTAAGAACATTGTTTCGTGGAGAGAATATAAATGAGAACGAGGAAATTGGAGGCCGCTTTTTATATCCCTACTATGTGATGGCAATCTTAGCGCCCTTTGCTCTCATTCAAGATTATTCTGTCGCTCGAGCTTTATGGATGACATTCATTGAGGTTGCCCATATTTCTATTTTACTCTTAACCTTTGTCATCCTGAATTATAAACAAAAGAAATCGACTTTCTTTTTACTGATTCTTTTTTCGTTAACTTGTTCTTATTTCGTCCAGGGATTAATCGATGGAAACCCTGCCTCAATTGTTGCGCTCTTTATTACACTTAGTATTTTCTTCGCTTCCAAACAAAAAGATGGGCTGGCTGGTATTTTTCTCGCCTTATCCACAATGAAACCTCAATTAGCATTCCTATTCTTCATTTTGATGTGGTTATGGGCATTTTCTAATCGCCGATGGAAAATCATCATTTCTTCTTCTATCAGTCTTGGAGCATTAATAGGGGGTTCCTTCCTCCTCCTGCCCAACTGGTTCGAAGAATTCCTAAAAGGGATTTTTCTTTATCCGTCTGTCTCAAATCCAAACACACCCAAAAAACTTATTCAAGTATGGTTTCCGATAGCAGCACAATGGATTGCTCCTATCATCTCATTAGCCAGTGTTATCATCCTGGCCTGGGCATGGAGAGGTACCTGGAAAAAGAGGTTCGCATATTTCTTCTGGGCATCCTGCCTTACTTTTGCGATCCTGCCGTTAACTGGCCTCGTCACAGCCAAAAGCGCTTTTATTTCTATGCTTCCTGCATTCATCCTTCTTATCGCAACAATTTCTGACCACTGGAGAAAAACCGTCCTTCTCAATCTGTTGATTTTAATTGTACTGGTCTTAAGCTGGACCTTCTTCGCGCTCTCCGCCACTTTGGATAATTACTATATCTCTTTTATCGATCAATTGATCACCCCTGTTATCCTGGTTTTCTTCCTGATCAAATATAAAGAAGAGATGATTGCCCGGGTTTCGCAGGGACAGATAGAAAAAGAAACGATCTGACGTTAACTATGCGTATTTGAGATTAGAATTCAATAATAATCAAGGATTGGTAGAAGGAATTTTATGAATACCCTTATTGATCCATTTTATCAAATGATCAATAAGGTAACCTAATGTAATTGCCATAACGAAATTCATAGTAAATATTGGGAAGAGAAAATATCGATCCCATAACAGCGGAGACATAAAGGAAGAAAATATCATGAGAAAATAGAAAGCCAGAAAAACGATTTCTGGCTTTAACACATTTCGATTAATTGATCGATTCCGAATGATAATAATTATCACACCAATTGCTGTCATTAAACTGGTAATTACCCACCCAAAGGAAAAGTTCATCGGAGAATAATCCTTGACGATGGTTTTTAGTATTATTAACCACCGATATACCATTGGGAAAGATGTGAGTTCATTATGTCGTACTGCCTGTCCTGCCATCACCTCTAATCGATATTTAAGCATTCTGGCCATCCGATGAATCGGCTGTGGATAAAGGCTTGGATTCAAAAAGATAAAAACTAAAATTGCCACAAGAATTGCGCTACAAAAGAAACGAATAAAATACTTAAATCGCTCTTTTACACTTAATTTCCCTTTAATAATAAATACCATATAAATTAAAAGGAGAAAAAGTGAAACACAAAAAATAAAGGCATTAATTTTGCTTGCAGCAGCTAAACCTATACTAAACCCGCTGAGAGTAAAAAAGAACCAGCTTTTATTTAAATCCTCTTTTTCAGCCGGGTTGTTTATAAATATGGCCCAGTGTTTTTGTCCAACCAAAGTCAGTATAAAAGCAGTAATGCTAAAAAACAACAGGGGTGGTTCTGGTGTGGCAAGCAGTAACATCTCAATCAGCGTAGAGTTTATCAATACTAAAAAAAGCCATGAATAGGCTATCACTCGATTAAATTGTTTGAGAAAGAAAACAAAAATGAGGAAAAATGACAGGGTGCAAAGAATCACCATTGGAATTCTTGCACTGAGCAATAAAGACGAAGAAGGAACATTCCCCTGTATTTCATTCTCTTCAAAAGAAACAAATGAATTATATGGTGAATTTAGTTGATTGCTGGTAAAACCGCTTATCTTCCAGCTAATGGCAATCAAATATTTTGGCAAAGCAGGATCACTGATTGTCCATACGTTTTCTTGCCAGGCTTCGGAAGCTCTATCAATTTGTACCCATTGCTCAAAAAACTTACTGGTTGCAATCCAACAGGATTCATCACCATGAAAAGAGTTGGTTGCCATTTTTGAGAAAAGCACAACGATTAGTAACCCCAGCACAACTCCATATTCAATTTTTTGTTTCCATACCATACTTATGTCACCTGTCTTTGGACGCCTGGTTATACATGAGATACTGTTAAATATTTGTAATCATCATTATCCATTTTATGAATCTGTCAACAATAAATCCGAAACCAATGACTATGAAAAATATCACGAAGAATTCGGGAAAAAAGAAATACCGTGACCACCACATAGGAGATAAGAACGCAGCCCCCACAATTGGGAAAGCCATTATACCTGCAAGGGTCACCGGGGAAAGCTCTTGACGGTGTTTAAGTTCGGCGATCATCTTCCAGATGAAACTGCCAATCCCCACCAGGAACATGCTCAAGTTGAGCCACATAGCCCCTCTAAAATGCAGGGATGAATAGTCTGTGAGCAGCCGGCCAAAAATTGAAACAGCTCGCTGGAGCAGGTTGCCTTCGATGATCGCTTCTGACGATACCTGGGTAATCTGCTGTGAAATTTCCTGCACGCGATATTTGAGCAGCAGCCCCATGCGAACAAAAGGTTGCGGGTACAAGAATGGATTCAGAATGATGAAAATGAGAATTGCAGAAAAGACAAAGAAAAGTCCAAGACGGATAAACTGTTTGATCTTCTCCTGCTTTGCCAACTTGCTCTCCGCAAAGAATAACAGATAAACCATCAAGATGAATACTGCAAACCCAATTAAAAAAGCATTGATCTTGCTGGAAGCCGCCAGACCCACTGCCACGCCGCACAGAATGATAAAAAGATAGCTCTTTTTTAACTTATTTTTGTCTGTCGGGTTCGCGGCATAGGCCAGCCAGTGTTTTTGAGCAAAATAAAAAAGAATCGCAGAAAGAATAAAAAATCCCATCAATGGCGCCTCGCTCATCGCTCGCAGCATCTGTGCTGGAATAAGTTCATTGGTTATTATTAACCCAAGAAATGACAAACCTGCCAACCAATGATAGGAATTTTTCAGGAGCAGATAAAAGAACATCAGTGAAAAAATCGTGAAAACGACCATAGGCGTTCGGGAAGCAAACAACAACTTTGGGTCTGGAACTCTCCCCTCGGTAATATTTTCTTCCCGGCTTAGTCCAACATCATAGGGTTGATTCAGATTTTCGACCCCATAGCCAGCAATTAACCGCCCAGCGGCAATAAAATATCGGGGCAGCATTGGAGCACACAGGGTGAAAAACGAAACATCCCAATAAGGTTGAGAAAGATCCAGATTCAAGGAATGTTCAAAAAAAGAGCTGGTATAAATAAAGATGCTTTCATCAGAATGGAATGGATTCGAAACTGCCATCGAGAAAAGAATCAAAGTAAGTAAAACCAGTATCACAATCTGATCAACTTGAAATTTATCCTTCACCTCAATAAACTCCCTGAGAACTTTTTGAAAGAATTGCTTTTCAGTGCTATTTTATATACTATCAATTCTACTATTCTTCGGTTAAAATGAGGAATCATTTGTAAAGGAAGAAAAGGACTCGATGTTTAAAGATAAAGATTACTTGCAATCCTTACCCATGCAGGAATCCCTGGTGAGCGAATGAAATTCAGTCAGGATATTCGACCCTATTTTCTTCTATGAATTGCTGTTCTAATTACGCCGCAATTCCTTTGGCAGCCACTCATGGCGATTCACATAGTCAATGCGCCACTCATCCGGGTTGAAACCATTATCTCGTTCATTACCATACACAAAGCAGGTAATGCCGGTATTTTGAACTTCAAACCAATATCGATACGAGTCGTTAGGGCTATTAACCCCGATTAAAGCATTAATAATATTATGATGAAACCCGCCATGACTGACAAGTGCGATATGTTCATTCGTTGTCCCAAAATTTTGGGTTAGTTTCGTAATCACCTGGTTTGCGCGAGAACCACGCTCGTTAAGGGGCTCCGGTATTGGGCGATTCCACCAGCCTTCTTCACCAATCTCATCGCTGACTTCAAAATGAGGAAATTTTGCGCGAATCTCGCTGCGGCCCATGCCTGAAACCCCTCTCCATTCGCCTGTTTCAATACCAGTTTCAACACAACCACCATTTTCATGGATCGGTTTCCACACCACCTTGGGCACATCGTAGAGATGGTGAAAAACCGCTGCTGTTTGCAGTGTTCTAAGGAATGGACTGATATAGATTCGTGTGAAATCAAATTCTTCAAGGTGATCCTGCAGGAAGGCCGTCAAGCAGTCAGCCTGCTTCTGCCCTAGATCTGAAATGGCGGGGTCGTTGCTGCGATTGGTATCATCGCGGTCAAAATGCCAGTTCTTGTTATTGTCTGATTCAGCGTGGCGGATAATAAAAATCTTCATACAGGGTCTCCCATTTTTTCTAAAAACTAACTATACCATATTGACATCGTGAGATTCCTGCTTTGAAATAAACTCATTACAACCTGTAGCGTTCCATAAAATTATATTTTAATACCCTTTTTTCCATTACAATTAACCTCATGAGCAAAATTGATCTGCATCACCACACCGTCACACAGGCACTGGAACTATTCGTGCGGTTTTACAACGCCCAGCTTTCCCGTGGAGACCGTTCGACGATTGAAGTGGTGCATGGCTACGGTTCTACGGGTGAGGGCGGGGAGATTCGCAAACGTTTACGTTTGATGCTGGAGCGGAATAAACATAAGTTGAGCTATGAATTCGGTGATCACAAAACCGGCAATCCGGGCGTAACTTTTGTGAAGCCTTTTCAGGCGCTGCCCACCGCTTCTGATGCATTGCAAGCGGAAATTCTCGCTTATTGCGTAACCGGACGTGCTGAACGTAAAATCATTGGTGAATTCCGCAATTATAGGCAGAAGAAGGTCAAAACAATATTAAAACAGATGGTTAAGAATGATACGCTGAGGAAGTTCCAAAAAGGGGCATACACATATTATCAGGCGAAGTAAATTTTT
>CAZQSG010000052.1:5490-17488 GCA_964595925.1 uncultured Anaerolineaceae bacterium
TTTTAAGCGAGTCGAGAAATCTCTATGATCCAGACCAGAAACACATCCATCTAATGAAAACACCTTTTTATCCAACCATCACGGCGATCTCTCAGCTCCGCTGGCTTTTCCAGCTCCGTTCGAGATGACAGAATGAACAGCAACAGAGCTGGCAAATGCCAGCTCTGTTTGAGTCGGTTCAATAATTTTTTACCTAATGCAACGCAACAACGGTTCCAGCACCCACCTTGCGGTAGACTTCTTCTGGTTTGCGCACTTCATCATTCACAGTCAATAATTCTTCAACCGAAATACCGAAGTGACGCTCATTCTCCTCCAGATAGGGCAGGATAAGCTCATAATCGGCCGTAGTCAAAGGCTGGAAGAACCCGCCGTTCAACTGATCTTCGCTGACCTTTTGGTACGGGTCACGGATATAGATCGCTCCGCCCGAGGCAAGGGAAAAGAGGTTGCTGCCCGGATAAGGTTCTGGCAGTTCCTTCATCTTGCCATGAGCATCGAATTCGAGACCGTTCAGAATCACAAATCCGCCGCCATTGAGAGGATCACCGGCCATAAAGGACTCCGCAAGATAATCGAGACAGGTACCGTTGATCACCACACGGGGTGAGCCGACGGCGTTGATCAGGGGACGACCGGCCGCGTTGCCGCGGATAAAAGCCTTGCCTCCCTTGGCACCATACATGAAGGTCTGTCCAACGTCACCATAGATCACAAGAGTACCTTTGTTATAGATCTGCGCTACCTGATCTTGAGCGTTATTGTGCACCACAACGGTTACTTTTTCGCCGTCAAGGCCAGAAGCCAGATAATCGCCGGGAGAACCATAAGCATCAAAGCGAATACGTTCTTTCACAGGTCCCATATTGCAGGCCAGAAAGCGCTGTCCACGCCAACCATAGGAAACCAGATGATGCCATCCCAATCGGGTTGCATTTGCCAGGAATATTCCTGGACCTTCATCACCTTCCGCTGGAAATTGATCTACGTCGAGGACCAATGTCGCATTACGTGTTGTCGGTGCGGCAAGTGTTTCACGGTTTCCCCAGTTGAAGCGTGCGATGAATTGCGGTTTGGCAGAATCAAAGAGCGGTACAGCCAAGAGCAACCGCTTTATGCCCTCATCAAGCATTGCCAGAATTGAAGCAATTCGTTTGCTGCCCGGATCAAAGATACAGTCACGAATACGGGAGAGCAACGCCAAAACGACCATCGTATCCTGTCCGTCGTTCACAGCTGCGTCCACCCAGGCATCAATGGAAGCTTTTATCTCATTAAAGCTGGCATTTTTCAGCCACTCAGCGATCATTGGAAAAACGGGATTGATAAGGGTTTCATAAGAATTGTCAAGGGGGCGTGTATGTTCAGCCAATCGGCTCAACAGATTCTTCGAGAAGGAGGGCACATCAACAGCGGTGCCGTCAGGTATGTAATGCACCTGATCTGCGGGAGCACTGATCTCATCACCAAATTTATTGGTACAGGTCATCTCACGGAAGCTGCCATACGGCGCATCAGGACTGGCCTTCTCCACTGAGAAGGAGAAGGAACCTCCATCATTGAAAGAACCACCGCGCGCATTCCAGTAGAGGTCTGCCACGGGACAGATGGCGGGGATTTCTTCATGGAGGCTGGCCAGAGTAGCATCAATGGCCTGTTTTTCGGAGCCAATCAATCCCACCTGGTAGCGTTTGCCGTTATCTTCCGCGTCCATGATAGCAAAAACCTGCGGGCGGAGCATCGAAGTATCAGTGATGCCCAGCAGCTGGCAGAGATTTTTTTCGGGCTGGCTGCGGGCAATGATGAAGAACCACGGGCCATCAGGAGAAGCATGAATATGCGTCGATTGAATAGCCCGGTAGACCTTTTGCTTCTCTTCCGACAGCATCTCGAAATCACGCTCAGTCGTCGGCGCAAATGCTTCAATGATCGCCTCCAACGGATATTCATAAGTGCGGTCCAGAAGGTCAAAAAGAAGTACACTGATCTCTGTATCGGTGAGGAAAAGCGGGGTGATGCCGCGTTGGCGCAGATAGCCGGAAACGGCATGATAGTTAGCAAAGTCGCCATTATGCACCAGAGCTTCATTGAGACCAATGAAGGGGTGGGCACCGCCTGGGTGCCATACACGGCCCTTGGTGGGGTAGCGTTGGTGCGCAATCCATACATGAGCTTCCATATCATCCAGCTTATAGTATTGAGTTGCCTGTTCAGCGTAACCGACTATCTTGAATATCAGCAGGTCACGTGCATGCGAGAGCACAAAGGCGCGTTGTTCACCTAGACTGGCATAGAATTTGGTATTCAGAATGAATGTAGTGCGATAAATAAATTCATCTTCCAGTTTACGAGCATCCAGTGCAGTGAGTCCGTTTTCTTCTGCAAAGGCAGCCAGCTTATCCTTCTTAGCGCGCACGAAGTATCGCACCACATCTGGAGGCTGCACATCAAGACCTTCAATCTCTCGATAATCATCAATGGTCTCAATCTTGTAAGATTGAGCGACATCATAATTCGGGAAAATAGAAGTTTGTTCCACCTCATTCCGGCTATCGGGATCAAGATAAGCGATCTGCAACAAAGTTGCGTCACGCAGAATTTCAGGAGAAACCCTCATCTGCTCTGGGTTAAGTCCAGCAGCAGCGATACCACCACCCTTTCCGTTGCCACGATTGTGCATCTGTTCTGCCGCTGGAGCAAAGTGCCGCCCTGCCACAGGAAAAGATGAGGTCATGCCGACCACACCACAGCCGCCTTCGGCTGCTGCTTCACGGAGTGTTTCAGAATCAATCTTCGCCATATGCGAGAGATCAGCACGGGAAGCAAGGATTCGTTCAATCAATTTAGAGTCTGTCATTATGAATTCCTCCTCGGTGCCAGTTCATCCTCTTTATCGAGATAAATAAGTAAATCGGTCCGTCCGCGCAGTTCACGAATATTCTTAAGTCCAAGTTCTTTGACGATATTGGCTAATTGGATCTTCCAGGATGTATACATATTCGAAATACGCACGGTGCTGATATTCGGATCAATCAGTTTGGACATTTCGGGATCGGTGGTCGTGATACCAAAAGGACAACCTTTGTCTTTTTCGCAGGTTCCCAAACGGACACAGCCAATCGCTACTATGTCAGCGGTACCGATCACACACCCATCTGCGCCCAGCGCAATTGCTTTCGCAATATCAAAAGCCGTACGAACACCGCCCGATGCAATCACCGTGATCTCATCACGGATGCCTTCTTGAAGAAGGAATTGATGTACTTTGTAGATAGCGTATTCAATCGGCAGGGCAATGTTCTTCTTAGCGATCTCTGGCGCAGCGCCCGTGCCACCATAAGCACCATCAATATGGAAAATGTTGGCCCCAGCATAATAAGAACCAACCGCCACCATATCAACATCAGTGGGAGTCGAAACTTTGACCGAGACGAGTGCTCTGGTATTGACTGTCTTGATCCAATCGACATGCTTTTTATGATCTTCCACTGAGTAAACACTATGAAATGGGAAAGGTGAGAATAGGCTGAAACCCGCTACAGCCTGACGCAAGCTGGCGACAGCTTCAGTAGCCTTTTCACCCAGCAGGTGGCCGCCCAGTCCAGGCTTGGCACCCTGCGCATATTTGAATTCGACAATGGGTGCACGTTGGATAGTTTCCTCACGCACGCCGAAGAGCCCGGTGGCAACCTGAGTGATAATGTGATCCTGATACGGAATCAGATCATCTGGATAGCCGCCTTCACCGGTAGAGACAAAGGAATTAAACCGTTCGGCTGCCCGCACACGGGAGAGCATCGTGTTGACACTCACCGAACCAAAGGACATCCCCCCACCATACCATGGCTGGGGTATAACCAATTCGGGCCGTCCATCATCTCGATGATTGAGCTGGATAGAGAGATCAACTTCATCCACCAGATTCTCGTTCCATGGATAATGACCCATGTCCTGTTCGAGTTCGAAGCGGAAACGCAGGCGGTCAAATCCGCCATTCGAGCGCCCAAAACGATATTCGAGTCCAGAGGTTGGTGGTTTCGCGGTACGTGCTTGTTCTCCTGTAGAAAGGACCAATTGGGTTGTCCAGCGTAAATCACCTTCAATTTCACCGGCATTTACTTCCAGCGCTGGAAGTATGGGAATTTCCAAATCGGTGGGATTATTAAATAGAGCACTAAACATTGCTTCTTCATCTTTATAAAACATCGCGCGTCCCAGTTCGCCACGCATACGACGCACCTCGCGAATACCCATAGCTCCCATTGCTTCAAGGAGCTGGTCCCGCCAGGTGCTGACAAGGTTGATCAGGCGCTGAGCACCCCAATCAGCTTCGAATTTTCCAGCTTCTACCCGGCAATTATGTCGAACATCTGCCCAAAGGGCGCAGCCCAACGCAACCATCATCACAAAATCAATTGCAACCCCATCGGCGCCGCAAATCATCGATTTTGGCAAATGCTCAGCAGCAGCGATCCCGCCGCTGACGATAATTGAAAGATGATCGCGGAACCTTTCTTCAACAAGATGGTCATGAATTTCGTGGAGGGCATCCGTCAAGAAACGGTCTCCATCGAATTCATGTGCCTGATTATTCGCGACAAGATGAATTATTGAACAACCAGCGCGCACAAGACTGTCCACACAATCCTGGCTGGCAGGATTCAAAGGTATCCGAACAATGAGAGTCTGGCCGGGCAGGGCGTCTTTAGCTGCCCTGAAGAAGTCCAGAGCAGAGGCTTCATCTGCTGCCTGCAAAGATACCATAGGTGCTTCTTTCGCCCATTCGCTGTCGAGTTGAGCCTCCACAGTTAGCAGAGGAATTACCGAAGAACGATATTCAATTAAATCATCTTCGAGCATGTCGAAGCGGACAATTGTAAAGATACCAAGCTCACTGGCAGCTTTAGCACGAGCCAGATGAAATACACGTCCAGGAATAGGAATAGGCTGCACATCAAAGATCACCGGTACAGGAAGGGTATGCTGGTGAGGAATTTCCCCAATCAGCCCACCCTCTTCATTGAATTGCAATCTTGTTAAACGTGCCCCCAGGTCAACAACAGTGGAAATATATTCACGACCGTGAATACCATCACGGGTTGGGCGTACAATTTCGGACATGTCAAGCCAGATGGAATCAAATCCACCGCCAGTGAAACCGCCGCCATATCCTGCACCCGAAATTGGAATTTTTCCTGTTTCAGCCTGAAACCAGGTCTGTGTAATCACCTGCGGTGTCCAATGCGGATCACCGCCATAACGCCCCTGACTGAATGCCATATGTCCATATTTTACATAGTCATCATGTTCATCCATCCGGAAAGTGATCGGATAGTCATAAGATGCAGGCGCTGGATGAGTTTCAATATGATAGTGGCTGCTGTGATTTTTTTTACTCATTTTGTTGCCCCTCCTTCGCTTTTTCCTGTCGGATCAGTTCTGTGATCATTGGTACCATCACAAATAAGTCGCCGACCACGCCCACATCTGCAACGTCAAAGATCGGAGCTCTGGGATCATTATTAATTGCAATAATTAGCTCAGCAGTGCTCATCCCAACAATATGCTGCACAGCACCAGAGATGCCACAGGCAATGTAAAGGGATGGCGCAACAGTCTTACCAGAAAGTCCTACCTGCTGAGAATAAGGGCGCCAACCCTGATCGATTACCGCGCGAGAGACACCGACAGCGCCGCCTAATTCATGAGCCAGTTGTTCAAGAATGACAAAATTGTCGCTGTTCTCCATTCCTTTTCCGCCGGAAACAATGAGATCAGCTTCTTCAATGGGTATTTCATTGGATGAATCAGCAACAAATTTTTCTAGCTTCATCCGCGCCTGAAAGGCCTCTTCTGGCACATCCGTGACCTGAATTATTTCTCCGATGCGGCTCAGGTCGCGCTTAAGAGGACGTGCTGATTTTGGGCGCACCGTTGACATCTGCGGACGAGCCTCAGGTGTTTTGATCGTAGCCATAATGTTTCCGCCGATTGCCGGACGGGTCTGAAGCAGATTGCCGGTTTCGGGGTCAATGCTCAATTCGGTACAGTCAGCGGTGAGGCCTGCCCCGGTACGAACCGCCACATAAGGCATCACGGTTCGACCGGTGGTGGTTGCTGCGGCAATAAATATTTCAGGATGATACATTTCAACCAGGTGTGTTAATACTTTTCCATCCGACTCAGGGATGAAATGCTCCAGTTGAGGATGCTTGACAACATAGACCACATCAGCACCATGATAAATCAATTCTTGCAGCTCTTCATCTTGCAGCTTGTCAGCCAGCACGACAGAGCAAAGGCGGCAATTGCGATCATCTGCCAGACTGCGGCCCCAGGCTAGTAATTCAAAAGAAACACTGTGCAATTGGTCATGTTTATTGACTTCTGCCAGCGTCCAGATATCTTTCCATTCAGTCATATTTTCTCTCTCCCTTTCTCAGATCAGGTTGTGCGTCTTGAGAATCTCAACAACCTTACGGGCAGCCCGTCCGACATCATCTACTTTGAGAGCGTAAACCAATTCTGCCTTACGTGTCACCTTCGGCTGAGAAATCTTTACCACCCGGGTGGGTGAGCCTTTCAATCCAAGATTCTCAGGGATTGCATCAATATCTTCTGGCCCCCACACAGTAATCTCCGCATCAAGCGAGTCTAATTTCTGCTGCAAAGTTGGGAAACGCGGTGAAGGTACTTCTTTAATTACCGTCAGCACAGCTGGCAATGGTGTGGAGAGATGTTCGATACCATCTTCAACCATGCGTTCAATGTGCAGGAGGCCATCCCCCGGATCACCATTCTCTGGAATCTTCACGGCATTGACATAGGTCGCCAGCGGAAGATTGAGCCAGGAAGCAATCGCCGGGCCAACCTGACCGGTATCACCATCGGTAGCACGTTCGCCACAAATAATAAGATCAACATCTCCCAATTTTTGAATCGCTTTTATCAGCACATAGGAAGTTGCCCAGGTATCAGCACCCGCAAAAGCACGACTGCTCAATAAAATTGCGTCGTCACAACCCATGGCGAGAGCTTCACGGAGGGCAAATTTAGCGTTTGGAGGTCCCATCGTAATGACAGTGACTTTCCCTCCCATCGATTCGCGAAGATCCAGAGCCGTCTCAACCGCATAAAGGTCAAGCGGATTTACGACGCTGGCCAGTCCTTTGCGAATCATAGTGCCAGTTTCAGGATCCATTTTAACCTTACTGGTCTCGGGAACCTGTTTAATCGGTACAATGATTCTCATATTAGAAACCTCTTTTAATAAAGGAATTAGATAAACACATCAAACGGAAATATACATACAAGGGCATGTTAACTTCTCAGGTGAATTATTAGTTTGCTCTTTTTCCATTCAATTTAGTGTACGTATAACATTATAAAGTCTAACATATTTTGCAAATAGTGTTCCCTTTTTTAGATATGTTTCTATCTGTAACAAGTACCGATTTTCACACGAAAAAAACTGTTGTATGCAAGCATACAGTACCACGATTGCAAATGGGCACAGTACCAGAGTGCATTATGGTTTCAATTCAAATACAGAGATATTAGTCTTTCCGAGAGAAGAAATGTTCTCTATCTAATTATATTTATAATTTCAAAAAATTGGAATGGTTTAGCGGGCGAAAACCGCATTATAATAAAAATAGAGAAACACCATTTCAATTTCGATTGACAAATCTATTACCCATAAGTAAACTGAGGAAAGGGAGAAACGTATTAAAGAAATCGAAGAACCATTCGCTAATAAAGAACAGATAAGAGATTTGGATACTTGATGAAAACGGATAATTAATTGGCTATTATGGAATGGTAAGAGACATCACAGACCAGATAAATGCAGAGGAGAGTATGCAGAAGAGCGAAATTCTTTATCGGAGTATTTTCAATGGGGTCAACGATGCAATTATAATTTACACCATGTCTACTCAGGTGGTAGATGTAAATGAGCGCGCCTGCGAGATGTTTGGGTGGACCCGCAGCGAGTTTCTCACCAAAACCGCACGAGACCTTGTTCCCCCCGAATATCAAGCTTTGATCCCTGACGTACAAATTGAAGCCAATATCATGAGTGAGGCCGTTGAAGCAATAGATATCAGGGCTAATGGCGAGCGCTTCCCGGTTTCATTTACTGAACGGCTGGTAACCATCGGCACTCAAAAACGGATATTGGTCTTTGTACGCGACATCACCGAGCAAAAGGAAAACGAATCAGCTCTGATAGAAGCCAAGGAACAGGCTGAACGATTATATCGGTTAGTACCCAGTGCAATTTTCACAGTTGATACTGACGGTATTGTTACCAGCATTAACAGAACAGCGCTTGAAATACTTGGTTTGCATCAAGATGAAATCATTGGCAAGCCCTGCACCACTTTCGCACTGAGTCCCTGTTTAGAAAAATGTGGTCTCTATACAAGTGATATTTCCAAACCCATAACAAATACAGAAAGTATAATTCGAACGAAACAAGGAGAGATTCGTACAATTATTAAAAATGCAGACCTTATCCATGATGCTGATGGAAAAATTATCGGCGGGATAGAAAGTTTCGAGGACATCACTGAACGCAAACAAGCCAGAATTGAATTAGTGAAAGCTAAGAATGCGGCCGAAGCCGCAACCCGGGCTAAAGCCGAATTTCTGGCCAACATGAGCCACGAAATCCGCACCCCTTTGAATGCAATCTATGGCATGACAAGTTTATTATTGGATACCCCCCTCAACACCGAACAGCAAGATTTTGTAAACACGATTCACGGCGGCAGCGACACCTTGCTGGCTGTAATCAATGATATCCTTGATTTTTCAAAGCTCGAGGCCGGAAAAGTTGAATTAGAGCAACTGCCATTTTACGTCCGCGACTGTGTTGAAACTGCCCTGGATCTGTTGACTGAAAAAGCCTCGGAAAAAATGTTAGATATGGCCTATTTGATTGAGCCAGCAACGCCTCCGGTAATCATTGGAGACGTTACCCATGTGCGCCAAATTCTGGTAAATTTATTGAGCAACGCTATAAAATTTACTGAAAGTGGAGAAGTGGTTGTTAAGGTAAGCACAAAATTAATTAAGGATGATCGCTACCAGGTGCAGTTCAGCGTCCGGGATACCGGAATTGGCATTCCTGCCGATAAACTTAACCGTTTATTCAAAAGCTTCAGCCAGGTAGATTCTTCCACAACACGCAAGTATGGCGGCACAGGATTGGGCTTAGCCATCAGCAGCAAATTGGCTCAGGCCATGGGGGGCAGAATGTGGGTTGAAAGTGAAACCGGAAAAGGTTCCACTTTTTATTTCACCATTCTGGTAGATGTCGATCCTGATGCAAAACCCCTTACATCACAGAGTGTTCAACCGCAGTTGGAAGGCAAACGTGTCTTGATCGTTGATGACAACGCCACCAACCGTCTTATCCTGACCAAACAAACTGAATCCTGGGGAATGAAGCCTCAGGCAGTTTCTTCTGGGAAAGAAGCGCTATTTTTGCTCAAAGAAGGACATGTGTTTGATATTGGCATTTTGGATATGCAGATGCCAGAAATGGATGGTTTCACACTTGCTGAGGAAATTGAAACAATTTACCATGAGAATAATCTTCCAATTATCATTTTATCATCCATGGGGCGCACCAAGCCAAGAGCGGGAGATAAAAATATTTCCGCTTTTCTCAACAAGCCTATCAAAACTTCCAGTCTTTTTAATGTGCTGCTCAGCACTATCGGATCAACTCCTACACGAATTGTAAAACCTGAAAAAATACTGAAGTTTGAGGAAAGTATGGGAACCCGCCATCCACTCCGTATTCTGCTGGCCGAAGATAATCCAGTTAACCAGAAAGTTGCCTTGCTATTTCTCAAACGTCTGGGATATCTGGCAGACGTTGCAGGCAATGGCCTCGAAGCATTGCAGGCTCTAAAACGCCAATCCTATGATGTTGTTTTGATGGATATTCAAATGCCAGAGATGGATGGGGATGAAGCTACTCGTAAAATCCGGGAGGATTGGCCTAAAGAGCAGCAGCCTTACATCATCGCGATGACGGCCCATGCGCTGGAAGGTGATCGGGAGAAATATTTATCGCTGGGAATGGATAGTTATGTGACCAAACCAGTAAAACTAGATGAACTGGTCAAAGCTTTAGAAGCAGCCAGCCCGTTAGGGCAATAAACAAACTGGTAAAATGAACCTCAACGAGAGCCTCAGTCAACAATACTGAGGTTCTTTCAACTACCACCACTCGAAATTCTCATTGACACAATGATGATTATTCAAACCTTTTTAAAACCATCATTCCATTTTCGATTGACAATTCTACTGACCTTCTCTACACTAAGGAAAGGAAACCGTCCCCTTCGGGGCAATTAGTAAAAAGAGGTTATCATTCATGCTTGCACAAATTTCATCCTGTGCCGTGGTTGGGCTTGATGGTGTTGTCGTTGAAGTCGAGGTTGATATCGGGAGTAGTCTGCCTAGAATCATCATTGTTGGGCTGCCGGATGCCGCTGTGCAGGAAAGCCGGGAACGTGTTCGTTCAGCTATCCGCAACAGCGGTTTTCAGAGTGTCCGCCACAAGATTACAGTTAATCTCGCCCCGGCTTCGGTGCGTAAAGAAGGCCCGGTTTATGACCTTCCAATTGCCCTTGGTGTATTGATCGCCTCCCGCCAGCTTCCTCCTGACTGTCTTGATGGCGCCATGGTGCTGGGCGAGCTCTCCCTCGACGGCTCTCTGCGCCATGTAACAGGGGTGCTGGCGATGGCTTCCCTGGCCCGTGAAGAAGGATTCAAGCGAGTTTATGTACCAGCAATGGACGCACCCGAAGCGGCCCTGATTCCTGATATCGAAGTGATCCCTGTTGAAACTTTGGCGCAGCAATGCGAGATGCTGGTTGGCCGGATAGCCATTCCTCCTTTTGAAATCAACCGCGACATCAAACCTGAAACCCATTTTCCTACCGATTTTAAAGACATCAAGGGGCAGGAACATGTGAAACGCGCGCTTGAGGTGGCAGCGGCTGGTTTCCATAACCTCCTTATGGTTGGTTCACCGGGAGCCGGAAAAACCCTTCTGGCACGTGCATTGCCCTCCATCCTGCCTTCCATGGTTTTCGATGAAATTCTTGAAGTCACCCGCATCTACTCCATCGCTGATCAACTTCCAACAAAAGAACCACTCATCCGTCAGCGGCCCTTTCGGGCACCCCATCACACCATCTCGCATGCGGGGCTGGTGGGAGGCGGCAACTGGCCTCGGCCGGGAGAAGTTTCACTCGCTCATCGCGGGGTGCTTTTCCTTGACGAATTTCCGGAGTTTTCATCGCGTGTCCTCGAAGTGATGCGGCAGCCAATGGAAGACAAGACCGTCACCATCAGCCGCGCCGCCGGTTCGCTCACCTTTCCAGCCAACTTCCAACTGATCGCTGCGATGAATCCCTGTCCCTGCGGCTATGCCGGTGATCCGGTGAAGCACTGCTCCTGTTCTTCCTCTACCATCACTCGCTATCAGAAACGCATTTCCGGCCCCTTACTCGACCGTATTGATATTCAGATTCGTGTCCCTCGTGTAGAATACAAACAACTCAGTGAAAAACGCAGCGGTGAAAGCTCAAAAACTATCCGCGCACGGGTTGAGGCTGCCCGTCAAATTCAATCAGAACGTTTTAAAGACACGGATGTGCGTGCCAATGCCGACATGGGGCCAGCGGATGTGAGCAAATATTGCCCCCTGACACCGGATGGAGAAAAGATTATGCGTGCCGCCATGAGCCAGATGGGGCTCACAGCACGAGCCTACCATCGAGTGTTAAAACTATCACGTACGATTGCAGATTTAGCGAGGGAGGAGAATATCGCACCAACACATCTGGCTGAGGCGCTGCAATACCGCACAAAGATGGATGTGATGTGATACTAATCGCCCTGCCAGCCACGCTTGCCATCCACAGTGCATTCAACGAACATGGCAGACTGTAAACACAAGGGTTACTGCAAT
>CAZQSG010000053.1:0-17487 GCA_964595925.1 uncultured Anaerolineaceae bacterium
GCAAACCAGACCATCGTCAGGCCAGAGTCACGAGCCAGAACCTGTCCTGCGTTCATAGCATCTTCCAAGCGCTTAAGTCCAGCCTGATACTCACCTTCTGAAATCAGACGCAGCATTGAGTAGCCTTTTTTGCGAATCACTTCCAAAAATTCCGTCCAAAACACTACTTCCTCCCCTTCTTGCAGCACCGTATTCTTCACCCATATCAAATCCTGCCTTTTTCCTGTGGTAATAATTTCCTCGATATCTGGATAGCGGGCTTTGTCAATTTTCGTTGTACCGGGAAAGAATTGCGCGGTAGAGCGGTTTTCGATCTGCCTGTGTGATTGCGTCATAATACAGCACTTAGCACCCTGCGCCAAAACACGCTGAATTTCTCCAAACAGACGATCAATATCATCAATAAAGTGAATCACATTTGTCATATATACAAAATCAAAGAAGTCATTTTCGAAAGGAATATCACCTCCATGCCCCGATACAAAGATGATTTCATCATTCTTTTTTATCGCCTTACGAATCATCCCTTCCGATGGTTCAAGCCCAAATACCTGTCCATGGGTTATCTTCTGCACAAGGTCAGTATTATTTCCCGTCCCGCAGCCAATATCAAGAATCCGTATCTCAGGAAAAACAGTTACCTCCTCCAGAAAATGCTTAATTGCTCTTACATCTCCATGCCGGACATCATCATAGATATGGCTGATCTCATCATAGTTGACGCTGTTCTTCATTCCTTTTGATTCTCCAGGTAACTGTTGCCCGGATGGGTAACCCGTCGCCATGCCGCCTGAACACGCTTTGACAGCATCGGAAACATCGGCTCAGGCAGCTGATCATGCAGGAAAAATTCAAACTCCACCAATTCTTCCGGTTGGAGTTTGATTGCGTTGATCTCATTCGTTTCTAAAATTCCGCCATCGAAAATAAACATCAATGATTCTGTTTTGTTCCCCACACGTTCGCAATAATCAATCACCAGCAGCCGTCCAACCCGGAGATCAAGACCGATTTCTTCGAGTGTTTCACGCTTGGCGCAGGCGCGTGGTGATTCATCCTCCTCCACCACTCCGCCGGGTATCTCCCAACTGTCCTTGTAATTGGGCTTCACCAGCAAAACCCGCTGGTGAGCATCCAAAAACAAACACCCTGCCGCCATGCGCTTCCTGGGCAGGGAGGCATAATATTCCTTCATCGGCAGCATTTTCTTCATATAAATCCTTCAAAATAATTGTCATCTCGAATGGGGCAAGATATCATCTTGCGAAACTGAGAGATCACTGAAATGAAATACATTGATAGCTATTGAGATCAGATAAATAATTTTCATCCAAACAGAACAACTAGTGAAACAATTTAGAGATTTCTCAACTTTCAGAATCAATCTGAGAAGACCTGATTGGTTCTGAGGTTCGAAATGACAATGTTAGGGGTAGAATCTCTTTAAAGTCCTCGCAAAAATTGGAATACTTTGTCGGCGTGATGCGTCAAAGTTTCGTGTCCAAAATCAGGGTAAACCACCATCGATTTTTTTGAGGTGATTTTGTTATACGCCGCGAACTGCGTTGATGGCGGGCAGATTGTATCCATCAAACCTATAAACCACAGTACCTCGCTCTGAATACGTGACGCAAGGTGATGAATATCGATATAACCCAACATTTCAAAAATTTCCTCTTCCTTCTTATGCGTCGGATCAAAATTCCGGAAGTATTCTTTCAATTCCGCATAAGCGCCAGTTGCCAGATCCATCTCCCACACGCGCTTGTAATCACTCAAAAATGGGAATACCGGCGCAGCCATCTTGATGCGCGGCTCCAATGAAATACAGGCCACTGTCAATGCCCCACCCTGGCTTCCACCTGTCGCGCCGACCCGGTCCGTGTCCACTTCAGGCATTCCCATCACAATCATTGCCAGCTGTGCTGTGTCCAAGAATATATTCCGAAAGAGTAATTTCTCCGGTTCTCCGTTCAAAGCATCATTTAAACCGCGAATAATGTGACCATGCAAAGTGTTGCCTGTTACATTGCCTGAATCCTCCGAGAGACCAGCCTGTCCACGACAGTCTAACGCTGCGACAGTGTAACCCTGTGAAACATAAGCAAGTTTATCCTGCCAATCGCCAGAATCCCCGGAATAGCCGTGGAACATCAAAATAGCTGGATGCGGTTCTGAGACATTCGTCGGGCGCAGATATTTTGCGTGCACCCTTGCCCCACCCATACCGGAGAAATAGAGGTCAAAACATTCAGCACCTACAGCCTGAAATTCAGAGGGTACCAATTCTACTTCATCGTCCATAGCACGCATTTCTGTGAGACCCTTATCCCAAAAGGCATCAAAGTTATCAGGTTTTGGATTGATTCCCTGATAGGTTTTTAATTTCTCGAGAGGAAAATCAAACGTCAGTGGCATTACTTGCTCCTATTCTCTGTAGTAATTGCGTTTTTATCATTGTACCCTAAAGAAGAATTTTTCATCTTGCCATTTTCATTTCCTGGTAGTCCCTTCTCTGGATTCTGTTTTTGTATTCGAAATGTGCTTCACAGAAAAAAGAACCTTGTAGTTTCCCAGGCTATCCGCTAAACTAAACTTCATATAAAAGGACAGTCAATGCAAATTCCTCAATTTTTCCAGGAAAAAATCATCCGCAGCTTTGGAGAAAAAGGGCGCAATTGGTTAATCCAGCTGCCTCTACTTTTTAATGAATGTGTCGAAAAATGGAAACTCACAGACTTGCAGACTTCCACAGACCTGTCGTATAACTATGTCTGTTTCGCCCAACATCCAGAACACGGTAAAGTTGCACTCAAAATCGGTGTTCCTCATCTTGATCTCTTCTCTGAGATGGAAGCAATCAGCCTCTTCGAAGGCCATGGACTCTGCTGTTGTTACGCCGTCGATGAAGCGCGGGGAGCCATGCTCATTGAACGCATTTTTCCCGGCGGGGATTTGCGTCAAATTCAAAATCCCCAACAACGCTTCGGAATTGCGGCTTCTCTTTTGCGACAAATTGAGGTTAATCCACCCGCCGATTGTGAGCTTCCTGAATACGGCGGTCTGATCTTAAATGCCATTCAGCGTTCAGAAAAAGTATCAAATATTCATCCCAAAATTCGGGTCTGGCTTGATGAGATTCATACACTCTACCAATCTCTTGAGGCAAGGCAGGCAAACAGAGTTGTTCTGCATTGTGACCTGCATCATATGAATATCCTGCGAGATGGAAGCAGCTGGCGCGCCATTGACCCAAAAGGATTTGTCGGTCTGCACGCTATCGAACCAGCTCGCTTCATTGAAAACGAACTCAATCTATTTTCCACCGATCACCCCCTTGAAGCCATTGACCAGATGGTGACTTTGTTCGTCCAGGCCATGAATACCCAAAAAGCCGAGGTTGCCGCCTGTTTGTTCATTGACAGCGTACTCTCCACCTACTGGTCTGTCGAAGATCATGCACCAGATTCTCAGATTCAGGCGGGCATCCAACAAATCCAACTAGCTCTGGAATACTGGCAGGGAATCGAATAGAAACCTATCCATGTTAAAGAACCAGCATTCCTGATTGGAGTCGAAATATCTCTATAGCCTGCGCGTTTCCCTTTTGTCATTTCAAAATAGTATTCTGTACTTAGTCACAGTGACCTTCAACTTCGCTCAGGGTGACAATCGTTGTGTCATGGTGCATTCTTTCACTTAAATCAAAAAGCAGGATGAGTGTTATTCCTCATCCTGCTTAAAACTTTTCAGTTTTGTCCGAAGGTATTAGATAAACATTGTCGCGTTGGAATCATCAGAGGACGCCACAAAACTGGCAACACCCACAATTTCAACACCATCCAGCAACTCTTCTTTCTTGATACCCATCAAATCCATCGACATCTGGCAGGCCTGCAACCGCACGCCATTTTCCTGCGCCATACGAATCATCGCAGGCAGAGCGTCAATATTCTTCTTCTTCATAATGCCCTTGATCATCGCCGTACCGGCACCAGCCATGTGCATCTGCGAAAGCGTCAACTTGGTCGCACCGCGCGGCATCATCCAGCCGAACATTTTCTCGATCAGATTCTTGGCGACACTTACCTTTTCAGGCCTGCGCAAGGCATTCAAGCCCCAGAAAGTAAAGAACATAGTTACAGGATGTCCCATCGAAACAGCGCCATTTGCAATGATGAAGGCCGCCAGTGCCTTATCAAGATCACCGGAGAAAACAACCATGGTCTTGCCATCGCTGGGCGCCATCGTTTGTGAACGCTCTGTTTTAGGTTGCCCTTTTAGAACCTCGGCAATAATTTTATTGCCCTGCTGTTCAATCGAGAGCAATTTATTGCCGGTTTTTTCTACCCAGGCTTTCACATCATTCAGAAATCCAAAGTCTGTCACCGATATCGTGATGACATCGCCTGCATTGGCCTCTTTCATCGTAGTATATAGCTTCATAATTGGACCCGGGCATTGCAAGCCGCAGGCATCTACTACTATATGTTTGCTATCATTATTCATCATCGAAGCAGGAACCTCACTGATTTCTTCTACCTTGTTGATTGTTGTATGTTCAAATACATCAAAATTCGATTGCGGATTCTTAGCGTGTGAATACGTTTTAAATCCACCCGAGAGATTCACTACATCAAAACCACGCTGTGCAAGAATCCGAGCAGCAAAATAACCACGCTTGCCAACCTGACAATAAATCACAATTTTCTTATTTTTAGGAAGCTCACCTATGTGTTCTCGCAGCTGTTCCCAGGGGATATTAATCGAATTTTCTATATGCCCAATCTGCGCTTCAATCGGTTCACGGACATCTAACAGGAAGGTTTTCTCAGGATCCAGGTCATCAATTTCATCCCAATCAATTAATTTGATGTCGCCGCGCAATGCATTCGCTGCGAGAAAACCAATCACATTGATCGGGTCACGGGAGGACCCAAAGGGCGGAGCGTAAGCCAGTTCCAATTCTTCAAGATCAAACACTGTCATATTGCCATGCATTGCGGTCGCTACAACATCAATGCGTTTGTCAACACCTTCCAATCCAACCGCCTGAATACCCAGAATTCTGCCATCTTTACCGTAGTGCATTTTAATCGTCATCGGCGAGGCACCCGGATAATATCCAGCGTGATTCGAAACATGTATAATCGCACTATCATGCTCAATACCTGCCTGATCCAACGCACGGCTGTTCATCCCTGTAACAGCCACAGTCAGATCAAAAACTTTTACAACCGATGTCCCAAGAACCCCCGCGTAAGAAACATCACGCCCGCAGATATGATCCGCTACAATGCGTCCCTGTTTGCTGGCCGGCCCTGCCAGAGGCAGCGTTGACCGCTGACCACTGACGGTATTCATAACTTCCGCCGCATCACCAATCGCATAAATATCCGAATCATTCGTCTGCATATATTCATTTGTGGCAATCGTTCCGCGCACACCCAGTTCTAAGGACGCACACCGATGGCCAGAATGACCATGTCCGTATCTACCGTCTTACCGCTTTGCAGGGTTACCTGCATGGCGCCATCCATTTTTGAGATGGCTTGCAAGCCATCTCCCAATGCCAGACGTACTTTCTTGAAATCCAGATGAGTGTGTACCATGGCGGCCATGTCATAATCCAGAGGTGTCATCACCTGATTCAGCATCTCAATCAGGGTCACCTGCATCCCCAGATGATGGAAGTTTTCAGCAAGTTCAATACCGATAAATCCGCCGCCGATAACAGCCACACGGAATGGACGGTTTTCTTTCAGAAAATTCTGGATCAAATCCATGTCATTAATATTTCGAAGTGTGAAAACACCCGTCAGATCAACACCTTTCACAGGAGGACGGAAAGGTGCGGCCCCCGGTGAAAGCACCAGCTTGTCATAATTTTCGCTGTAAAGCTGGTTGTGCTGCCAATCTTTCACAGTTACGGTCTTCCGCTCACGATCAATTGAAACCACCTCATGCTTTACACGGGCATCCACCGCAAACATCTCTTTAAACTCTTCAGGTTTCAGAAGCAGAAGGCTGTCTCGCTCCGGGATTACCCCGCCAATATGATAAGGTAGGCCGCAGTTTGCGAAAGAAATATAATCACCGCGTTCCAGCAAAATAATTTCAGCATCTTCCTGCATTCTTCGCAGGCGTGCTGCCGTGCTGGCTCCGCCAGCCACACCACCAACAATAATTACCTTCATTTATTAGCTCCTGGTTTCAATTTATTATTTTTCATTATCAGATTCTTGTTTCATCATTTTTCGCATTTCATCGAGAATAAAAATGATATGCGGATTAGAAAGGGTATAAAACACCGACGTTCCCCGCCGTTCGGTGTTCACCAACCCGCGCTCACGAAGTACAGCCAGATGACGGGAGGTGGTTGATTGCGGAAGCTCAAGCAATTCCGCAATCTCATTCACATAGCGATCCTGTTCACCGATCAAATACAGCATCATAATGCGCACCGGCTCTCGCAGGGCATAACAGATTTGTCCGTGCAGCAGGTCAATCTCTTCTTTTAGTTGGGGAATATTTAATTCGGTATTGGTCATAATTTTCTTTCGATTATTCGTACATTCGGATAACCGGATATATAATACACCCCATGTCTGAAACCGGCAAGACTTTGTGAAATATTTCCTTGCACTTCCTAGAAAAGATTCACTTCCGCAATTTTCCATCCCCTTTCTCTCACCTCACCCAGCAAGGCTTCGCTGACCCACATCGTCTCCAAATCCAGTGTCGATTCAATCACTACCAGCCGCACGAGCTCCCGATTAAATCCCGTCAGCGCACAACCAATCGCGGCTTCTTCGTTCTCACACACCATCGGAATCTTGGCACCGTTGAAGTTCCCGGCTGTCAGGCAGTTCAGGTATGTCGCCTTCAGATCAATCTTGTCATACAGTTTCTGCGTAATCACATCTGCGAAACCCACTCCGGTAGCGTTGCCATGGCTGGCGTCGGTCAAATCCAGCGCCACAATGCGCCGATAATCCGGCTTCGCCACACCCCAGTTGCGGCGGTACTTGCCAATCACATTTGTATCCATCCCTGTGCCGGAGATGTCTTTCCCTATTTTCCGAATCACGAGTACATCCAGCGAATCAAACGGGATACGGGGCAGGATTTCTCTTGCCATCGCAAGCAATTCGGGTTCCCGCGATGGAATTTTCTCGGCAGGTATGGCTTCCACCACCATCGCCTGATGTAGACCATTCTCCACAATCGCGATCCCGCCCAGCACAGATTGAGTTGCCAGGATGTGTTTCGCCGCAACCGGTATGGCATATTCCAGATCATGACCATGAATTAATTTCGCCCCTTGAGCCTTGCCCAACCCCACCGATAGAATCTTCATCAGGCCGCTCTCGTAGCGCCCTGAGAATGCAGTATGCTCCTTGATGCGGTTAATTACCAGCACATGGTCTGCACCTGCCGCAAACTGATCCCATACAACCCGCATACTGGTCTCATGTTCGGGAATACTTGTCTCTCCCAGCGAGACTGTTTCCATCGAACTCAGAATTGGCACGCCCAACTCTGCTTCTGTGAAACCGTATCCTTCGAGTACATCCTTCTGGCCCGCCGCTGTTCCGCCCCCGTGCGACCCCATCGCAGGGACGAGGAACACCTCTGCACCATGCTCCTTTAAAGCATCAATACTGGCACGCAGTACGTCCTTCATGGCACTGATTCCACGGCTGGGCAGGCCAACACACACCCGCTCTCCCGCCTTCACCGGCGAGAAAATACCGCTCGCATCAATGCTCTGACGACATGCCGCATACACATCTTCGATTCTGGTTGTATTGATCTTCTGTCGAACTTTATACAGTTTCATCTTTGTAGGTGTTCCGCTCCTTATAGACTCGCGGGCGGAAGTAAACACTTTCTTTCCGCTCATATGTCGCTCTGACAACTTCTCGCATATCAGCCAGCGCACCCGCCACCAACCGGTTCAATTTCGCTGGAGCACATTCCACGCGGCCATTCACAATCACTTCCACCTCGTTTCCAAGTCCCTGCGGAAAATTTTCCTGCCAGCCTGCTTCTTCCAGAGTTGGAAAACTCAATTTGCTTTCCTGTACACCGTCATCAAAGAAGAATTTTACATGCCCAATCGCAATCTCGTCTGCTTTCATCGCATCGAACAAAGCTGTCACAAACAACGCTACCGCTTTGCTGTTGTCCTCGCTCTTCAACGTGATCGATTCATCCAGCCATGCCAGGGACTGGCCTCCTTTGTCATATTTTTCATAATCAATCACTGATTCACCTTCTGGCAATTCAAAACCAGACGATTGAATCATCTCAAGCCATTCCGCAGTTCCATGCTCTAATAATGCTGTTTGCAGGATAATTTGTTTTTCAGGAAAACGCTCTTTCGTCATCTTCAACAACGATCCAAGCTGTTCTTCCGAAAGCAAATCTTTCTTATTCAACACCAGAATTGGTGCTTCTTCAATTTGCTGCTCAAAGATATAGACCACCGCATCAGAAAAAGGCAGCTCCACCCCCATCAGCCACATGCGCAGCAAGCGCACATCACAAAACACCGAAAAACTGGTTTGATGCTCTGATTTTTCCATATATTCCAACAACGGTTGCAACACCGTTGCCGCCATATCAGCGCAGGAACCCACCGACTCACAAAAGATTACGTCAGGATGGTTGTCTTCTTCCAACGACCGCAACTGTTTCTCCAATTCATCATAATTACAGCGGAAACAGCCTCCCGCCACCTCTGCTGTTGGAATGGCAGATGAACGAAAGAAAGCCGTATCGACCAGATGCTTGCCCTTATCATTTGTTACAACACCTACCTTCAACCCCCGCTCAACTAACTCTTTTGCCGCATTGATAATTGAGGTTGTCTTCCCACTGCCCAAAAAACCACCCACCAGATGCATTTCCATATGGATTTTTCCTCATTTTAAAAATGAATTGTTGACCCCCATTATACCCTTCAGACCCCCAATTAAATTAATCACCTCCTTGGTTATAATTAAAAAAAGAAATGAAAATTTTTATTAGATCAGGGGAGAATTCAGCGCCAACTTCTAATAAAAAATCAGACGATCTATGTTATCCATCGAAATAAAAGAATTTGAGATCCGCGATTTAATCAACATTACTTTGAACTATAAAGAATAACTATCGATCATAAATCCATGTCTCTTTCCACCGCATAAAGTGATTAACCAGGCCTACTAAACCTAAGCGTCTTCTCTTCAAACTCAAA
This sequence comes from uncultured Anaerolineaceae bacterium, assembly GCA_964595925.1. GTDB lineage: Bacteria > Chloroflexota > Anaerolineae > Anaerolineales > Anaerolineaceae > SpSt-1165. Next base: position 9,245 of record CAZQSG010000053.1, read on the forward strand.
TTTTATGACATTCTACCTATCGTTTTCGTGCTTTTCACTTTGCAACATCGATTGAAAATTTCTCAAACTCCTGTAGAATTGGACATAAGTTAATGAATAGGAGTAGTGGCATCCAGCCATATCATATGACCAAAGAAAAATCACGAGATAAAGAAGAACCTCACAGTAAGCAGTCCATCTTAAAAAAACTCCTCAGTCGTTACCTGCGTCTCAACCTGAAGAAACGAGATGACCGTAACGCCTTCTACTTTGTTGCTGAAGTATTCTGGGCAACTTTTCTAACCGCCGCCACCTCTTTCAATGCCGCTTATGCCATCCGTCTCGGAGCAAGCGATCAGGAGATCGGTTATCTGTCTTCCATTGGGTCTTTGTTCGCCATCTTCCTCTCTATCCCAGTAGGACGCTGGCTTCAAAGGAGTAAACACAAGCGGAATCTCATCATGGGCAGCCTGGCATTATATCGTTTCGGGTTTGTCATCATTGCGCTTGCCCCATGGATCAATTTCTCCAACATGAATGATGGAACACTGGTGGTCATTCTCCTGATTCTCTTCTCCATCACCAACCGCCCATTCATCATTGGATTTGCACCCATGCAATCAGAGGTGATTCCTCCACAGAGACGGGCGGCTGTCATCTCCGCACGCATGCAGATATTTCATGCAGTTCGCTCCCTCTCGGTTTTCCTGCTCGGTTTATGGCTCAACGCCATCATCTTCCCCCTCAACTATCAGATTATGTATCTGGTTACTTTTGGCCTCTCCATTATAAGCGTAATTCTTTTATTCAAGATTGAGCCGCCAGAAAAAAACGAAGAAGAAAAGAAAAGGGAGCAGATTAAAAAGTTAGAAAGATTATCTTTCAAAGACCAGCTCAAAAAATTAAGACTGCTTTTGAAAGATAATCCCCAATTCCTGCGCTTTATTCTAAATACCCTTGCGATGGATTTCGGAATGTGGGCCACCTCACCACTCTTCACAATCTTCTATGTGAGGGAACTTGGGGCCTCCGACGCCTGGTTGGGAACATATAGTGCTTTGCATAGCGTTTGCAACATCGCTGGCTACGCTATCTGGCGGCCAATCGTAAAACGATTTGGTGAAACCCGGATGCTCAAATGGACTGCCTTATTTCGTCCTCTGTGGACCCTCTCGATTGCCCTGTTCCCAAATTTGAACGCTATCCTCGTTATCGCAGGTGCCTGGGGAATCATTATCCCTGGCCTTGGCCTTAGTTCCCAGAGCACTTATCTGAAAATGCTCCCGCCAAACGCCCGTGAAGAAGCCCAGTCTATCTACTCCACCATTCAAAACATCAGCATGTTCTTCAGCCCCCTCTTAGGCATAGCCATCGCAGGGGCCATCGGAATTCCCACCACGCTGTTGATCTTTTCCGGGGTTCGTTTACTTGGCAGTCTGATGTGGATGATTAATCCTATTGATGCCCCCAAATTTAATAAAACACAGGCTGAAGGAGTAAAATGACCACTTCTGATCGTGCTCTTGTCTTTGATTTTGGTGGTACAAAGCTGGCAGCAGCAATTATTGAGGCCAAGACCGGGACGATTATTAAGGAAGAAAGAACCTCTACCCCTGCCACGCAGGGCGCCGAAACCTGTGTTCAATCCATGCTAAAAATGGGTGACTGTTTGAATGACGGACAGCAATTTCGCGGAATCGGAATTAGTTTCGGTGGCCCAGTTACCAGAGATCGCCAACATTGCGTTAAATCTCAACATGTTGCAGGATGGGACAACTGTCCCCTGATTCAAATCTTCGAAGATCATTATCAACTTCCGGCGGCAATGGATAATGATGCCAATCTGGCTGCGCTGGGCAGTTGGTTTTATGATGCCCACCAGAAACCTGAGAATTTTCTTTATGTCCAGGCCAGCACTGGTATCGGTGGCGGTTTGGTGTTGGGACGCAAGCTCTATCGCGGTGCAGGTATCGCGGGAGAGTTCGGTCATATCATAGTGGAAGGCAACCAGCGTACTTGTATGTGTGGAAATATCGGCTGCATAGAAACAATCTGCGCCGGATGGGGCATTGCAAAACAGGCAAAAGAAATTCTTTCAACATCAAAACCCCATTCATTTTGGAAAACTATTCCTCTGGCCAAAATCACCGCGAAAAATGTTTTTGATTCTATCCGCGCAGGTGATGATGCTATGAAAACAATGATTGATGAGGCTTTCACCCATTTTGGGGTCGCCCTCTCAAACGCTGTCGCCCTCGTTGGTGTTGAACAGGTTATTCTGGGCGGCGGCATCTTTCAATCCTCAGACATCCTTGCCCCCATCATCCTTCCAGTTGTCGGTCAAAACCTGCCTCCTTATATGAAAGGGAGCTGCCAAATTTCATTTTCTACACTTGCCGGGCGTGAAACATTGCTTGGCGCTGCTCTGTTAACCACCGAAATATATTCATGATCTGTTAATCAACCTGTTACCCCAGAGTTGCCTGAATCACCCATAGTTCTGGAGAATACATAATGATAAATAAATCATTCGTCAATGATTATCGATATATAGTAGATGCCTGTTTCAATCGCCGTCCTGCCCGGCTGCCGATCTATGAACACCTCATCAATCCGCCATTTATGGAAGAAATCCTGAACGTGCAATTTGCCGAATTAATTAATGGTGATCAAAAAGATCAAGATCAATTCTTTCACAATTATTGCAACTTCTATCAGCAAATGACCTATGATACAGTCTCTTTTGAAGTATGCATCACAGAAATTCTGCCAGAGAATGGCGCCCTTATGGGTGGAAAACCCGGCCCCATTCAAACCCGTGCCGATTTTGAACGCTACCCCTGGGATGAATTGCCTTCTCTTTTCTGGCAGAAAGCTGCGCCACGTTTTGAATCACTGGTCACACACATACCTTCCGGTATGAAAGCTCTCGGGGGTATTGGCAACGGCCCATTCGAAATCAGCGAGGATCTGGTCGGCTTCGAATACCTGGCGTACATGCAGGCTGATGATCCAGAATTATATGCAGAGGTCCATCAACGCATCGGAGATACGATGGTCACGATCTGGGCTGAATTTATCAAACGCTATCTGCCTCATTTTGCTGTACTTCGAATTGGTGATGATCTCGGCTTCAAAACCAATACCCTGACCTCACCCAATAACATCCGCAATTTCATCATTCCGCAATACAAACGAGTTCTGTCATTGATTCAAACAACAAATAAACCGTTTTTATGGCATTCCTGTGGAAACATTTTTCGTGTTATGGACGATATGATCGAATTGGGCATCAACGCCAAACACTCCAACGAGGATGTCATTGCGCCGTTCGAAGAATGGATCCACCGTTATAACGACCGGATTGCATTCTTCGGCGGTATCGATGTCGATATTCTCTGCCAGAAAACCCCGCAGGAAATTACCGAACTTGTTGAAGAAAGAGGAACTTACTATCGCAGCATCGCAAAAGGATACGCTCTGGGCTCTGGAAACTCCATTCCAGAATATGTACCGGTCGATGGCTATCTTGCAATGATCGAGGCTGCTCAGCGCATCCGGGAAAAAGAAGCCAAATAGAGCGAATTACTGCTGTTCCTGATAACACTCGAGAGCCCTGATAAGTTCTGCCCGGCAGACAGTACCGGTGGTGCCGATCTTCTTGATAGTCACCGAAGCCGCCAAATTTCCGATGAAAGCTGCTTCCTGTAACGTCGCACCAGCACATAAACTGCATCCAAACGCTGCCAGAAAACTATCGCCAGCTCCTACGATGTCAATTGGAGGGGCTACCCTGACACCAGGTATAACACCCGAAGAAACTTCATCACAATAGCAGCATCCCCTCTCTCCAAGCGTAATCAATACTGGGCGATTATTTTGCGCATAATAACGCCGGGCAATACTCTCTGGATCCACCTGAACAGCCAGATCAATTTTCAGCGCGCGGCAGGCCTCATCATAATTCAATTTCAAACCGACGTTCGAAAACATACCTGACCGCTCCCGTGAATCAACCCAGATCGGTTTTTCTGGAAATCCGTTGCCAATCATCGCCAGCGCAGCCCGTAATCCTTCCGTTACAACCCCGCAACCTTCTTCCTGCACCTGATCGGTTACCAGCACCCCATCCACCTGCGAAATCAGATTCACTAATAAAATTTTCAATTGTGCTTCTGCATCCCGGCTGGTTGGCTTTCTGTTTTTAATATCAATACGATTCAACTCATGTACGCTGCCATCTACTTCCCTCATCATTGGCTTGATATAGGTCGGAGTATGTATATCTTGCACTCTCAAGAGCGCCTTATCATTGATATTCATCTCATTCATCAACTGTTTCATCACCCAACCATTTGCGTCCAGACCCCTCATGCCCAACACAGAAATCTCCACCCCCAGAGTATATAAATTATTGACCACGCTGCCGGCTGCCCCCAGCGCATTCCACACTTCCCTGACCTGATAGGCTTCTAAATCCGTTTCCAGCGAAACTTCAGAGAGCGATCTCTCCAACATCAGATATTGATCAATAAAGAAATCACCCACCATCAGAAGTTTCACTTTATCGAACTTAGAGAGGATAACTTCCAATCGTCCTCTTGTAATCATGCTTACTCCTTACCTTCCTGCTTTAAGAGATAGTGATACAGTGTCGAAATCGTCGATCGATGATCTCCCTGGATATAGAAGGATTCACCGCCATCCTGCACCGTACGTACCAAAATTGTCTTATAAGGACGATAATAATAAATTGACTCAGTTTTAGGAGCTACTGTATGTGGATTCTCAATCGAAATCAGATCAAATACCGCACTGGTGAAGTGGTTAATCTTCTCACCACGCTGATGCGCAACATTACGTACCATCGAGAGAGCCTTTAGATACACTTCCGGCCCCATCACCGCTGTGCCAATATTCATCACAACCCCGTCCTGTAAATTCTGCATAGTAGAAGTAAACACCAGAAAGTCATGATACGAGGCCCAACCGGTGGCAGCGCCGTCCATGTTAGGATGCTCATGAACAATATCACTACCGATCCCGACATGAAGAGTCACGGGAATACCCATCTGATAGGCATTCGCAATAATACTTACTTCAAGATTCGGTACTTTCTTTTCCACAAGACGCAAGCCAACTGCTTCACCAAAACCAATTTGGTGCTGATAAGCATACATGGCTGATTCATTGATAAAGCCTGTTTCCCGCCACAAACCAAACTGACCCTCGGTGATATAGCGTGCAACACTTTCAGTGGTGGCACCAATCATCGCTAATTCACTGTCATGAATCGCGCAGGCGCCGTTCATTCCAATATGTGTAATCAGACCCCGCCGCATCATCTCGATCACAAAACGCGACATACCGCGCTTGATAACATGTGCGCCCATCATCAAAATGACCGGTTTATCAGCTTTTCTTGCTTTTTGAATCCGATCTGCCAGGGTGAGAAGTTCTTTTCCCTCCCACTTTAACAGATCATCATCCAATTGCATCACATCATCCATCGTCATGTCATTTACGCGCTCTGCCAGCGGCAGCAGCTTCAATTGACTGCGATCAAAAACAGGGTAACTCATTTATATTTCATCCTTCCTTATCAAATAACCAGCTCACTACGTTCTCACATTCCTGAAAATCAGGAATTATAACATCTGCGCCGGCCTTCACCAGACGTTCACGCTTCCATTTGTTAACACCCTTACGATTGACTTCATCACTGGCAACACCCACCGCAATTCCCCCGGCAGCATTTACATCTTCGATTTCGACAAACCCGTCGCCAAAACCGACCAGCTCCGCACCGTACAGATCATTTTCCTGAATGATGCGCTCAATCACCATCCGTTTCGAATAATTTTGATAATCATCCAGAGCGCCATAGATCTCATCAAAATAAACATCCACACCTAAAGCGGCTGACTCAGCCAGAACATAAGGCTGATCCGTCCCCGAGGCTAAAAAGCATGCCACTCTCCGCTCACGCATTTCATCTAAAATTTTCAAAGAACCGGGCACCATCATGGATTCGGGTGCAATCAACCCTGACCGCACACCCTCCACACGATGCGCAATATGCGCCAATAACCGCGTATTAAAGATGGCCTTATAAGCTTTTGCCTCCTGCGCCTCTCCGCCGCGTGCTAAAACCATGTTCCGAAGAGCAATCATCTGATAGATGGTCTGTCTGCCAGTAGAAACATCAATGGCTTCTTTAACGGTCGCAGATAACGCACCTTCCTCTTCACAATCGGGTGCTGGTTGAAGAAACTCAATCATCATTGCCTGCATCACATCCTGCCAGCCCTCACGCAAGATTGAAATTGTGCCATCAAAATCAAAAATAGCAAATCGAATCTGACCGCGGGGTTTGCTGTCCTTGATTATTTCAACCTGTGTATTTTTCAATAGTGTCATTCATTCTCCATTTTTCTATGAGTTAAACAATGCCTCTTCCAATGCCGCGCACAATCCATGGTAGACAATTTGATGGTACTGCTGAATAACAGCGGTTTCGTTCCCTGGAACCTGAATACACACATCGCATAATTTTGTTAATTTCCCGCCTGATGCACCTGTGAACCCGATTGTGCGCACCCCAAGCACCTTCGCCACCTTGACCGCATTAACAATATTAGCCGAGTTGCCAGAGGTTGAAAGAGCCAGAAGGCAGTCACCTGCTTTTCCATAACCCAGCACTTGCTGGGCAAAGACCATTGTCGCCTCTACGTCATTGATGAATGCTGTCATCAATGCAACATGGCTCACAAGCGAGATAGCTGGTATCGTCCCCTGGAGATGATCGGCAAGAAATGTTCCTTCCGTTTCCCCAAATTCAGCCGTTAATTGTGAGCGAAAATCAGCAGCAACAGGACGTTTTAGCTGAAACCCTTTCATCAACTCACCGACAATATGCTCACTGTCCGCTGCGCTGCCGCCGTTGCCGCAAACCAGGATCTTCCCACCCGCATTGACAGAAGATAATAAAATCTGATATGCCTGTTCAACCGCCTCACCACAACCACTCAGGGCGGGATGGTTCTTTCCGATTGATCTTAAAATGGATTTCATTCTTCTCCTTAAGCTCATGATAGGAAAAAATAAAGAAAAAACTACTCTCTGTTATTTTATCTTATATGGAGAAGAATTTATTCATATGAAAGGGGCTGATTATTGTTCTTGGGCAAGACCCAAGAACAATCCCACAAGCTCCAAAAGAATAACAATCTTCATTTCTCTGTATTTAGAGAGTTGCCAGGTAACTCAACACATCCTCAGTAGAAGCCATATTCAACGCCTTCTCAGCAATCTTCTGGCATTCCACAAGGTTGAGTCGACGTAATTTGGTTTTAATGGTTGGAATGGAGATTGCCGCCATCGAAAACTCATCCAGTCCCAGCCCCAATAGTATCTCCGTTGCCATTGGATCCCCTGCCATTTCGCCACACAAACCAACCCAGCGGTCTTTCTTGTGTGCTTCTTTGATCGTGCGGGCAATCAGCTTGAGCACAGCAGGATGGAAGGGGCTGGCCAGCGGCGCTACGCGTTCATTGGTTCGATCAACCGCCAGCGTGTACTGAGTGAGGTCGTTGGTGCCAATCGAGAAGAAATCAACTTCCTCCGCAAAATGCTCCACCATCATCGCCGCAGACGGCACCTCAACCATGATCCCGAACTGTACGTTCTCAGCAATGGTTTTTCCTTCAGCGGTCAAATTTACGATCTCTTCCTTGTAAAAGGCCTTCGCGGTACGGATTTCCTGAATATTTGAAACCAGCGGCAGCATGATGCAAAGATTGGAACCCGCGAAACCCTGCAATAAAGCACGAAACTGGTCATGCAGCACCTCAGGTCGCTCGCTGATCATACGGATGGCGCGCCAACCGAGAAAAGGATTGAATTCTTCACTCAGATCAAGATAACTTACCGCTTTATCACCACCGATATCCAGAGTTCGGACTACAATCGGAAGATCACCCATTTCTTTGGCGATTTCACGATAAACTTCAATCTGGTCTGCCTCAGAAGGGCTGGCATCACGTTCAAGATAGAGAAACTCGGTGCGCAGCAAACCCACGCCCTCGGCGCCGTAAGCCACCGCCTGGCGGGCATCTTCCGCACTGCCAATATTTGCCACAACTTCCACTTCATGGCCATCCAGTGTGAAGGCTTTTTCATGCGCCGCAGCCAGCTCTTCTTCCCAGCTTTTTTCAAGCTGCTTCATACGTTCTTTCACAGCTTCCAATTCCGCCTCGGTTGGG
>CAZQSG010000054.1:0-17156 GCA_964595925.1 uncultured Anaerolineaceae bacterium
TAGGCTTCCAGCGATTGATTAATTCTGATTCCCTGCGTCTGCAAATTCTGCAACCGGTATCGATAGGCACATCCCCGCATCAAATGTTCCGCCATATCAACAACATGCCGGTTTTCAAGCGCGTCCAGATACGTTCCCCGCACCCAATCGTTAAAAGTTCCCATAGCTGGGCCGCACCACACCTGATAATCAGTCTCTCGCCCCTTTTCTCCGACGCATGACCAGCGTGAAGCCATTCCCAGATACCAGCGAAAGATCAACGCCATTTTCTTCTTGGGATCCTGATTCGCCTTTTCAATTTGAGACGGATCACGATCCATAAAGAATGCCACGGTGTCCGCCCACACCTCATCAAGACTTCGTTTAAAAATCGACTTTTCAAAACTCTGACGCTCTTTTTCTGGAATCTCTTCAATGCTGTCGTAGTTTTTATATGCCTCATAAAGCTTCTTAGCCCGCATGGCAAACATGGTACCACGCTTGAGAACCTGCACATTAACCCCCATCTCAAACATATCTGCGGCTGGCGCCATCGTAACATCCGTCATGGCGGCTTTGGCTAATTGCTGTTTGGTAAAATCAGAGGTTCCCGCCTCAATACTGGCGTGGTTAATTGAACCCGTCACCACATAGGCCGCCCCCATCATGAACGCAGCCAGTACAGATTCAGGAGTACTGATTCCTCCACCAATTCCAATTCTGACAGGCTGGCTGTACTGATATTTTTCTTGGAGCTCATCCCTCAAGGCAAGCATACTCGGCAGCAAACACACCAGAGGGCGATTATCTGTGTGCCCCCCCGAATCCGCCTCAGCAGTGATATCATCCGCCAGAGGAACCCGTCTGGCAAGAGCCGCTTGAATGGGTGTGATCAGATTTTTATCCAATAAGCGCTTTAAAAATCGTTCAGGAGCAGGACTGATAAATTTTCCAGCAACTTCCCGGCGTGACACTTTAGCAATTACACGATTACCAATCTGCACGGAACCATCAGAATTTTCTGACAACCCCATCACCCGATAATAAACCAGACTTTCAGAGGGGATAATATAAGCAGCCGCTTCAACAACTTTCACATTGTACTTGAGGTATAAATCCACAGTGCTGCGTTCAACAGCAGGCTCAAAAGGATTGTTCAATAAATTAAAAGCATACGGCCCTTCAGGGAGCACCGCCTGTATTTCCTGAATGGCTTTTTCAATTCGTTCTGGACTTAGCCCGCCGGAACCGAAGGACCCCATGAAACCAGCCTTGCCCAGCGCAATCACCATCGCAGTTGAGGCGATCCCATTCGCCATCGCTCCGGCGTAATACGCAGCCCGGACGCCATAATCACGCAGAAAGCCAGGATCACCAAATTGATCTGACAGCACGGCTGGAGCGATAGCTGCAACATTACTGATCTCACCATCTGCCGCGAGGGTAAATGCTGGCTGCGTTGTAAACCCGATGCCGGTCTCCGTTTGAATGGCAAAAATCGTTTCGGTGTTTTTAAGAATCATTTTTGCCAGTTCAGAAGGATCAAACGTCAATTGCTCCTGTTCACCAATCCAATACAGAGGAAGAGATTGATTTTTTATTTTCTGAGTCTTTCTCATTGCTTTGCTCCTGTCCTGATGACAACCCTCTATTCTCGTTGATTTCAGTAGATTGAAATCACTCCTGTAAATACTATACGCTGGTATGAAGGTTTACTGGCTTGCCGTGACTGACCAGGTGTGCGATCACCCTCATCAAATTAATTTCGTCTGCCACCTCGGCTTGATTCACAGAAACAGCACAGATGTCTTTTGTTTTTAAGATTCTCTCAATCCATTTGGTGCAATTGCTTCTGGCACCCACTTCGATAAAAATTTTATACCCGTCATCGTAGACCCGTCTTACCAACGATGAAAAGTCAACCCGATTGCACAGCCCGCCCGCAATTGAACCTGCGATCTGGCTGCTTTCAAGTATAAAGGGTGCACATTCATACGAACTATAGAATTGAATATCACTTTCACATTCAACTGGCCGGAGATGCAAATCACGAAGCGTTTCATATTCTGATGCAACCGCCTCGCAATGCATTGGGTAATGGAATGGAATTGGAAAACTCATACAATGCAATTCAGAAATCACTCGTTTGCAGGCTTCAGGCTCCCCGCCAATCACCATCTGCCGATCAGCATTGATATGGGTAATGTAAACTTGAGGTTCCTGGCCTACCACTTTCTGCGCTTTTTCAAACGTTGTCATCAATATATAATTATCCCAGATTGGAGTGCCATCATCACTGTCTGAAGAATATGAATACCCCATCGCATCCCAATACTCTCGAACTGCATCATTTCTTCCCGCCAGACGGTTATGAAATAATGGCAGCGAAGAAATTTCTCGTGCTATCTCACCAGTCTGATGCCAAAAGTCATTGGCGAAGAACATGCCGGTTTCACCCAGGCTATACCCAAAAGCAGCATCAGGTTGGATATTATAACCATTCCTCAGCAAATAAGTATATAATCCCGCAATTGCCATTCCTGAAATAAACATGCTCAGGGGGTTTTCCAGCAAAGTTTCGTTTAATTCGGCCAGTTCTTTCTCTGAGGCCGCACCCCATGAGGGTGGAAAGACCTTCAATGCCTGATAATTTTCTTCGGCATCTTCCGTATGCTCTGAGAGCCAATCGTGAAGGAATGGATAACTATGCAATAATTCGGCACCCATCCCGACATAAGAATTAAACGCCCCAGGGAAGACAAACGCGATCTTCGCATCCTTGCCAAGCGGCTTTGGGGTAAAGAAACTGCCCCCCCTTGACTGCCAATCCTTGCCCCGCTCAAAAGAAGAAGGAACCCCCTTGAGGCTCATCTTCAATTCATTCGCAAGACTATCCCGATTATCAGCGATAATCGCCAGTGTAAATTTCGATGCTTCACGATTTAAACTGAGGGATTGTGTCTCAATATCCTCGAATGTCATTCCGCTCTGTATCAAGCTCTGCATTTCATGAATTCTTGCCAGAATTTCCTCACTCGTTTGCCCAGAAAGTAAAAACAGTCGCACTTTCGGATTCTTAATCACGAAACGAGCGCCTTCACCTTCTACAGAAGATTCTCTGAGTTGAATGCTTTGCTTTTCTGAGTTCAGACCTTCCCCAAGCAGCAGCACAGATCTTTTCTCAATGCCTTTACGCAAAAACCAGGGCACAGATCGGGTATAGGCCAATAGATTGTCAAATCCAACCGCCTGAGAAAAGCCGTAATGGGTGCGGTGTTGAATGGCTAAATAACCGCGTACCCACTGAAAGAGCTCTGTGAAAGCATCCTGTTCTAAAAACAGATTCAAAGAAAAAGAACAATTAGAGGATTGTGAAAAGAGCCATTCATCTTGCTTAATTGACTGAGCGTTTCTCTCAACATCAGAATGTTGGCCTAAATCCAAAAACTCATAGTGTCCCACCTGTTCGCATGCAGTAAAAACCTCATCGGTGCGATCTTTCAGGTTGAGAAGTTTCACCTCTACAGCGGGTTGATCAGGTGCAAAATCATACCCTGCGTGAAGGACAATGACATCACCCCGGTGATTGGCAGCAGCAAGATAAACTGACCGTGCTGGTTTTCTTTCCAGCTCCGTTAGCGCGGTATTCATCGCGCGAAATGACCAATTTGCTCCTTCATCGATATATACAGAAGCACACTTTCGTTCGCCAATGTATTGATTATTAAAAGATGGATTCACCACCCATAACCCATCATCTAGAGGCAGTTGATTAACATCATTTCCTTGAGGTTGTTCCTCCATCAAGTTTTCCACCCTTCCTCCCTCATATAGGAATTCCTCTAATTCAAAAATATGAGTAATTTTTCCAATTCTTATGGCGCTTATCTGAATCTTTATTGATCTTTCCATCAAGTCCTGCCCTCGCAGTTAAAATATTGGCGTGATCTCCTATTATTGTAAATGACTTCTTAAACTTGAGAGGTCGTAGATTCCTGGAACAACGGCAGCAGTGCTTTACTCATCGTCCCTTCAACCCCTTCGAACTCAACCAGCAGCTGTCCAAAACGATCGTACACACATGTATTTGCTTTGACGTTCGTTGTATTATGTGACGTGATTTGAATATCAATAAATAAATCCTGTCCAAATTGCAACTTCTGAAATTGCTCCATCCTTCGAATACCAGTCGGCAAGGCTCCAGCTCCGAAATTTTGATAAGACCAGACCAATAATCCCTGCAGAGAGACATCATTCAGATAAGGATTGGTAGCCCTCACCTGAAATTGTCCTTGAGTTTCCAGCGGAACATCAGGAAGATGACATAAAATTTTCACTGATTGTTCATCCACATTGATAACAGATTTCAGCCCTCGAAAGGCAGGGCCATGAAAAAGCAGCTTTTCATCATAGTAACGGTGTCCAGCTTCAAGTGGCTTCGTCTTCATCCATTGCTCGGGATTAATACTCTTGTCTGTCACAGGAATGTTCTTTTTCAATACAATTTCAGCCTGATAATGGTGGGTTTCCTGCTCGTTTGAAGAACTCGCAACACGAACTTTCAATCTTACTTCCTCTATACCAGACGTGTCAACTACCTTAACCCTGGTAATGAATTCAGAAACCTCTTCATCAGAAAACACCACTCCTTTAAACACTCGATAATTTTCCAGACGGAAAAAGCGATAAGAAGGAAACAACATTTCACAGGTATCTGCCATCCAGGATGCCGCACAAGTAGCAGGAAGGACACGGTTCGGGCCAATTTGATGATCCAAAAGGAAAGGATTCTTATCAGGATCCAGCACGCGTTGTACCTGCATTTCATTTTCAGGGATTGAAGCATCGCTAGCACGATGAATTACACTCCCAATAATAATTTGAGGAGAAGGATGCCTTCCTTTCAACACCTCATCAACAAATCGTTGCGTTCCTTCTTTCTTTGATATCAGGATTATTCCCGCATCAGCAAAAGCTTTTTTCAGCATAGGCGTTACCATACCACTGTCCCATGGTCCCCAATTGATAGAAAGTGTATGGCAGGACGGATGTTCTTTTTGAAACCGAAAAGCAAACTTATTCAACACTTCGTTCGCCATCGCATAATCCGATTGTCCGATATTCCCAAAGGCTCCAGCGACGGAGGAAAAAAGAACCAGCAGGTTTAGTTTCTGGAGTGCGATGCTTTCAAGAACGTTTGTCAGCCCTGACACCTTGGTGTCAAACACAGCGTGAAAATCATCCTCTGTCTTCCGCTCGATGCGCTTGTCGGCCAGACGGCCGGCACCATGAACTACTCCTGTGATTTCTCCAGCTTTTTTCTGAATCGCAGATAAGGCTGCCTTCACCTCTTCTATGTTTGTAACATCAGCATGGACATAGAAAGCTTTTGCCCCATTATCGTGAATTCTTGCCAGCGTTTGTGCAATTTCGCGGCTGCCCTTAATCCTTCGGAAGATACGCTCAATATCTTTTGGCAGCAGTTTTTCATTATTTGCCCGTGCGGAGGTTACTATCTTTTTTTTCAGTGAAGCGTCTTCGTCAACCCCCGTTGCCCACTCTGGCTCGGGCGTTAACTGGCTGCGTCCCATTAATACATATGTGCATGGGATTTGTTCCGATAAAGCAATCGCGCATTGCGCCGTGATCCCTTTTCCTCCGCCAGTGAATAACAATACGGAGTTGTTGGATAAGCCTGTCGTCATACCAGCTCACTTTCCTCGTCAGAAATTTCTTCAAACTCGATCGTGAAACGTCCGTCATTGGTATATCCAACCTCACACAAAGAGCTATCTGCGTCCATCCACTCATCCAGGATTCTTGATGCCGCCAATTCTGATGGTATGTGGTCTGGCATATCAACCAAACGACAGAACACATCTGCCCATTCTTGATTCAAGGTCTTCACAAGGCCATTCAAAGCTCCTTCTTGAGGTTGCCAGTTTCCTGCTCCGGAGAGCCCAAACTGTCCATCCAATTGTGTCATCACCATGAATACTTTACGTGAAGGATGATCGGATTTTCGATACCAGCGTGAAAGATGCTTGGCAAAAAAGAAAACCATCATTTCTAAATTCAATTCTTCGCAGGAATCTTCTGCGGGCGGAAGATATAAGAATCCATCAATGGCGCCATCTTTCTCTGCAATTGACTTCAATATCTTCTTGATTTCCAGATCATCCACCCTCTCCAAATGCCATGCGTGTTCCTTTGAATCAGTCGGATTCGATTGAAGATCGATAACAGACAAGTTCACTTCACGGGCAGCAAACTGGCTGCACACCGAATCAAACACTTCCGTTTGACCATTCAAAATCACGACATGCATTCCCGATGAGATGCTTCCGACAAGTTGGTCGGGTTGAATTAATTCCTTTAGGACAGGTTGGTATCGTCTTATGCCTGAGTGAGCAGTCCTCTCTTTCTCAGGCGTTATGCTTTTTTTTCAGAAATCTCCCCTGCCTGGGCTTTCATAAAAACCACCACATCCTGAAGGGTCGTCAGACTGCCCAATTCTTCCATATCGATTTCTTGAACATCAGGCAAGTGTTCCTGCATAGCACCTAAAATTTCAATGCGCTTGATCGAATCAATACCCAAATCAGCTTCCATACTCATCTCCAGCTCAAGTGTTTCCTCTGGATATCCTGTTTTATCTGAAACTACGCTCAACAGTAAAGCACCAATATCTCCGTTGCCATTGATCGTGGTTTGGCTTTCCTCTTCTTGTTGCTGCGCAGGGGCTTCCTTAATCACCTCGGGTGCAGGCTTAGCCTGCCCTTGTTGAACTGGTTTAACCATAGGTTTCTGAACTACAGTCGGTGCGGGTGTAAAGGCAGCAGGTGCTTGAGGCTGAATCGCTGCCGGCTTTACTAGAGGCATAGTAAATTGTGGTGCAGTAGCGGCAGGTGCCGCGGACAGCGGTGTCTGCTGCAGCATGCTGAGATGAATATTCAACATCGTTTCCTGATGATCCATCAAACGCGACATGCGGTTGATCACCAGATCAAGATGCTGGTGATTGCCATTTTGATTGCCAAGCCGCACCAAATCCTGTTCCACCTGTGTCATCGCTGCCAGAGCTTTATTGAATTCCTGGGCAGCCTGTAAATATTTCTCGTGCAGAGCTGCGCTGTATCCATAGACCGGAGGAGAAACAGATTCCGCAGTCTGTTGCTGCTGATTCACTTGTGCTGCTTGTTGCATCTGATTCGTTTTTTGTGTTTGATCTTCCATCGTATCATTCACCCTCTCTATTTTAAAACCATCACTCATAATTTCTTCGTAATTTTTCTTCATTTTTTCGGAATGATAAAGGCCACCATTTAAAGTCACCTTCATTTTATGATTCGAGTTATCCTCACTAAATTCCGGCCAACGCATCCACCGATCCATTGTTTTCAAAGGCATCCCAAGTACTTTCAGATGAACATACGCCTGACGTAATTGTGTGTCACTATTCAAACGGTGGTTGGAGTTTACAGCCATCGCAATAAATTCTTTTCCGTCGAGAATATTCAAAACCATATTCGTCAGCGTTCTACGCGGACCAACTTCAATAAAAATCCGTCCACCTGCACCATAGAGGTTCTCAATTTCCTTTCGGAAATTGACCGTGCTCAGCATATGTTTCGCTAATACAGTTTGAATTTCTTGTGGGTCTGAAACATACGCCTCGGTTGTATTATTCGAGAACACTTGCGTATGAGGTTGGTGGAAAGGTACATCTTGAATCGCTTCAGCAAAGGGTTTCTGCGCATGCGCAACCAGTGGAGAATGGAATGCAGCAGAAACACTCAAAGGAATTGTCGCAAACCCTGCATCAGCCAGTGCTGATTGCGCCTTGCCAATTCCCCTCGTCGTACCTGATAATACAACCTGTTGATGGGAATTAATATTCGCCACACTGACATCTTTAAAAGCCTCAACAGCCTTGATAATCGCATCTGCATCTCCCTTCACCGCCAACATCGTTCCAGCATCCTTCGAGGAGTCTGCTTTCATCGCTTCACCACGCGCCACTGTCAGATTTAGATAATCTTTCAGCTTGAGAACACCTCCCGCCCAAAGCGCAGTTAGTTCTCCAAAACTGTGTCCGGCGAAGAAATCCGCCTTCAAGCCAGCATCCTTCAACAGGGTGAACATCGCCGCTGAAGTGGTGCCGATTGCAGGTTGGGCGTTTTCCGTTTTCGTCAGAGTAACTTTTTGCGCCTTTTTCTCCTCATTGGAGAAAACCGGTATAGGATAAAGGACATCTGTGATTGAAGCTGAACCTTCCCCCATACGGAGAACATTCATTTCGGAGAATAAGTCGCGTACCGGCGGATACATCATCGCCAGTTCGCGTCCCATATTCACATATTGAGAACCCTGTCCGGGGAAGAGAACCACAACTTTGCCCTTTGTTTCCATTGCACTCTGTCGATAGAAGATTCCTTTTGTATGCTCCCATGTGTTTTGAGTGTTGTCTTTTTCGAGGAAACCAATACTCAAATCCAAAAGCTTAGTGCAATCCTCAACTGTTTCTGCCGCAAAACCCAAACGTGCGTCTCCAGCAGGCACTTCTTCCATTTCAGTATGTCTTGCCAGCTCTGTGAAAACCTGATTTTGCGTTTCGCTGTTCAAATTGCTGCGAATTTCTTTGCATTGTTTCAATAATTCGTTTGCGTTTCCTGAATGCAATAGAATCATATAAGCCCCAGAAACCATTCGATACGTTTCCGGTTGGGAATTCTCATACTCTTCGAGAACAATGTGAAAATTCGTTCCCCCAAAACCAAATGCACTGACCCCCGCCCGACGTGGAATATCAACCTGTTTTCGGAACCAGGGACGAGTTTCGGTATTGATATAAAACATTGATTCATCCAACCCAAATTTTTTATTAGGTTTTTCGACATTGAGGGTTGCGGGAAGAATCTTATGATGAAGCGCCAGCACCCCTTTGATCATCCCCGCCGCACCAGCGGCTGCCTTAGTATGTCCAATTTGGGATTTAACACTCCCCAACGCAATAGAAGGTTTATTATTTCCCGCCGGTGGAAAAACCATTTTCAAGCTTTCAACCTCCGCTGGATCCCCAGCGGGTGTTCCTGTTCCATGTGCCTCAATTAAACCTACCGTCTGCGGTGCAAAACCAGCTTCCTCATACGCCCGACGCAGGGATTTTGCCTGTCCTTCAGCACGGGGTGCGTAAATACTTTTATACCTTCCATCAGACGATGCACCGATACCTCGAATCACTGCATAAATTCGGTCACCATCCCGCTCAGCATCCGCCAGACGCTTGAGCACCATCATGCCGATACCTTCACCCGGCAGCATCCCATTACTGGATTCATCAAACGTGCGCACTTTATCGCCGGGTGAAAGTGCAGGTGTTTTACAAAAACTTAAATAGGTGAGCATAGAATTATCCAGATCCACCCCGCCAGTGAGCATTAAATCAGCTCTGCCCATTACCAATTCGGACACCGCCAGGTTGACCGCTGCCAGAGCGCTGGCACAGGCTGCATCCAGAGTACAATTCATCGCACCTAAATTAAATCGATTCGTGATCCGTCCTGCGACAATATTCCCTAATCCGCCAGGAAAAGAATTTTCATTAAATTCAATGTAAGCCGCTTTAATTTTCTCAATAATATGCTCAGCTTCTTCACCATGGATACCTACATTTTCCAAAGCCCTTTGCCAGATTGGGGATTGCAAGCGTGCAAAAAGAGAAACTGCTATCTTTGAGGAGATTCCAACCATACCAAGAGTTACCCCTGTGCGATCTAACTTTTCCTGACTTGCATCAAAATATCCTGCATCAATCAAAGCCCGTTTCGCAACTACCAACGACAATAACTGAGAAACATCGGTGACCTCCAATATATTCGGGGGAAGTCCAAATTCCATCGGATTGAAATCGATATCCGGGATAAACCCTCCGCGCTTGGAATATGATTTATCCCTGGCTTTGGGGTCAGGATCATAATATTCATCGATATTCCAACGCGAGGGCGGCACATCAACGATTGAGTCCACTTCTTCATAAATGTTCTGCCAATAGGAGGGTAAATTGGGAGCATCAGGAAAAATAGAGTCCAAACCAATTACAGCAACCGGATGGTCTTTTAAATTTAAAAACTGTTTTGAGTTTGTTTTCTTACGGCCAGTTGCCATGCTAACCTCCGAGAAATAAATCGTTATTTATTGAGACAATTGCAAAAATAATGGGGAAAAACGAAATCACCTATTGTTAATACGTGTTGATTCGAAAACCATTACACCTTATTAAAAAACCAACTCGAACGTAAAATTAGGGTATCAAAAATTATATCAGATACACACAAATGACAACCGTGCGATGGAAATTCCCGACCTCTTGTAAAGATGTTTACTCCACTGACTCTTGCCAGGGATCTGCCTTTTTTTTTGTTTTCAAGAACCCTGATTTCTGGTATCTTTGTTCGTAAGGTCGCTATCAGTATCATTTCATTTTGCTCCTTTCTAACCAACCCAAATTTGAGCAAAATAAAAAAAAAGGAACGATATGTTATCTTTCACCATTCCTCGAATGACCTTTGATGAATTCATTCATCGGCTTCAAAACGCTCCTCAAGTGCTGGGATTGCTGGCAATGGGCTCGACAGGAAAACCCCATTTTAAGTCTTTCTCTGACTATGATTTGGTGATTGTGTTGGAAGATAACGCCCCACCGCTCTTCACAGCTTCCACCTGGATTGATGGGAAGTTGGGTGATTTCTATTTCTTTCATCGCACACAAATCGAAACACTGATCCGTGGTGAGCAAGGTAGAGCAGGAGGTTTTGCTAAAAAACTAACCGAATGGGTTCAGACCGGCACCATTCTTTTTGATCGTACTGGGTTGCTGGAAGGCTTAAAATCTACTGCAAACGCGCAATCACAAACACTGCCTGTGAAGGATACTGACGCAATACACCGCACCTGGTTTGGAATTAATTTCAACTTCGTCCATAACAACCGGTTTTTTAACAGCGGAGATAAGTTATATCGTCAGGCTCTCGAAATCCGCCTCTTGTATTGCCAGAATGACCTGCTGATTGCCTACTTCATCCTGCGCGGCCTCCCCTGGGAAGGTGAAAAAACGGCGATACCTTATCTACAGAAACATGACCCTGAATATAGTGAGCTTTTTTTCCGTACATTACGGGAAACACAATTGGAAAATAAATTTGCCCTTTACACAGCTCTCGTTGAGCGCACTTTGTCTGGTTACGGAGGTGTGTGGAATGAAAATGAAGGTTCTGTTTTAATGAACGACAAAACACCAGCACACGATGGGATTGATTGGTTGAAAGGTGTCCTGGCTATTGATTGAGATTATCAATTATTGTTATATTCCGCCTCACCCACCCTCTCTTCTATTTATTTGAGAACACTACCAAGGGCAATCACAAAAAATAAATGAGCATCCACATCTGATAAACCTCGTTTTGCTACCTGCGATTGCACTGGAACACTCCTTCTTGCTTTTGACAACGCCATGTATAATTACAGTATTAGATTCCCTCCATTTTCCTATTTTCTACGCAACCTGACAGAGGAACAAAACCGATGATCAAACACAATCACAAACTTTTTGTCCTGATCTTGCTATTACTGGCAACTGGCCTGGCATGTAACTTTAGTGATCTCATAACACCAACACCCAAAGCACCTCCAACTGAAGAAGTTCTTTCCCAGGCCACTTCCACAGAAACGGAAGATGTCCTTCCAACGGACACGCCTGAACCTACTGTGGAACCTACGCCCGAACCTCCAAATCGGGGTCAGATCGCCTACATAAAAAATGGCAACGTCTGGCGCTACATTGTCGAAACCGGCGAAGACATTCAAGTCACCACTGATGGAATCGCAGATGACTTTGAATCCGAGTACCACAGGCCGATGCTTTCGTCTGATGGGCAAAATCTCTCATATGAAAAATCTGGAATTTACACCATCCTCAACCTTGTTGATAACAGCGTTATTGATCTCAGTCCTTATGAACGAATCATAAAATGGGCAGCTAATCCTGACCAGTTCTACGTTGCCAGTGGCGATCTTGTCTGTCCAGAAATTGAAAATCTTGAAGACCAGGAACTAATC
Source organism: uncultured Anaerolineaceae bacterium (assembly GCA_964595925.1). Taxonomy (GTDB): domain Bacteria; phylum Chloroflexota; class Anaerolineae; order Anaerolineales; family Anaerolineaceae; genus SpSt-1165. The sequence continues at coordinate 12,097 of CAZQSG010000054.1, forward strand.
AATTTTGATGTCTTGCGTTACACCCTCGGCTCACTCGACAGCCCTCATCTGCTGGCGAACATCAGCGGCGGCCTGTACTTCCCGCAAACAATCTCGAACGACGAACAATACCTCAACACGCTGAGCTGCGCTTGTTATTCAGAATGCGGGGAACACATTCTGTGGCATCTGCCCAGTAATACAATTCGGCCACCCGATATTGATATTTATGCAGGTAAAATTGATTACTCACCCAACTCTCTGCGACTGGCTGTTTCCCCTCAGCAGATATATGGTTATACCGAAAGTCCGCTCTATCTTGCCAATAGTGATTTCACCGGTCTCACCGAAATCTTTCATGAACCCGGAGTGGCCGCCATCGAACCGCTCTGGTCACCCACAGGGGAATGGATTGCTTTTACTGCGATCATCATTGGACCAGATGGATTCAACCCCGCCAATTCTCAAGTGATCCTCACCAATTCCGATGGAAGTGTCACCAATATTGTTGACGGCAGTTTTGCCCTTCTGATCGACTGGTCGCCAGACGGCACCCAACTGATTTACAATCAGAATGCAACTTCTACGGGTGAGGTTTATCTCTATGACCTGGTAACAAACAATTCAACCCTCCTGCCTGCCCTAACCGGCAAAGATATGGATTGGGGCAACCTGCCTTGAAATCAAATTAAATAGCTTCATTGAAAAATTAACAATATATTTTAAAAAAGGAGAATCAGCTGTTTTCCCTCCTCAAGGGCAGCGAAAAAATATTATGAGAGCTATAAGTAAAGTAGCACCTGGTTGGTGGGACTACACGACCCTTGATCGGGAGATATTAGACGATGCCGCCCGACTATCTCCTGAGGATATGTTGGCGCTCAGCCGCCCGGGTTTCACTGTTAAATTCTATGATACTCTGGAGGAATTCTATCTATCCGAAGCCCTTGAATATATCAACGCCTGGCGTCAATCAACCGACAGCCAGCCAGCAGGAATCTGCGGCCCGATCGGCCCTACAGAACAACTTCCCCTTGTAGCACGTCTGGTTAACGAACTCGGTTTATCCCTTCATAACAGCCACTTCTGGGGCATGGATGAATGGGTCGTTAATGGAAAAGCAGCTGGAATCGATTTTCCCCTCAGCTTCCAGCGAGCAGATATGGAATTATGCTTCAATCGCATTACTCCTGAATACTCAATGCCAAAAAGCAACCTTCATTTCCCATCTGAGCAGCTTGATGAATTCATCAGCAGTTGGGATGGGATACGGTGTGTGGTCATGCAGGGAGGACAGGGTGAGGTCAAACATTGGGCATTCAACGACCCGCCAAAACGAGAAGGAGAGTATATTAATGAACCACCTCCCCCATCAGAATTTCGCAAGTTGGGTACAAGAGTGGTTGACCTGCATCCCATTACGCTCATTCAGAATGCGCGGACATCGGGCGGGGGTGTCGTACAAAATGTCCCCACACAGGCTTTGACTGTTGGCCCGCTGGAGACCTGGAAAGCAGAAAAAGTATCCATCTGGCAGGCAGGCTCTCACGACAGCCCTTTTGGGATGCGACTGACCACTTTGATGATTGGCAAACAGATTATGGACACCTCTGTGCCAATGTCTCTTTTGGGCGATCACCCGAATGTTCAGTTCAATTTTTACCGGGGCGGTCTCGGTACCTGCTCGGTTGAAATGCATTAATAGTTCGCTTTTCCATTGAGGTACCTCATGCCTAAAAGAGCTTTTGCAATTTGTGCACATCCCGATGATATCGAATTTACTATGGCTGGAACTCTGATCCTGCTCGGTAAGGCTGGTTATGAGCTTCACTATATGACAGTGGCTAATGGTTCGTGCGGGACTAATCAATTCGACAGGGAAACCATCATCCAGATGAGAGGTGAAGAATCCAGAAAAGCAGCAGCATTCATTGATGCTATCTATCATGAACCACTTGTGGATGACATTGATATCTTCTACGAACGCCAGACCTTATCCAGACTCAGTTCAATCGTACGAAGTGTTGCCCCTGAGATCATCCTTACTCATTCATCTGATGAATATATGGAGGATCACTCCAATACATGCCGCCTGGTACTGACAGCCGCCTTCACGCGCGGCATGCCGAACTACCTTGTCAACCCTCCCCGCCCCCCTGTTGAACACCCAGTGACGGTCTACCATTCATTACCGTTTGGAGGTCTTGATCCATTAGGAAGACCGGTTGATCCTGATATTTATGTCGACACTAACAGCGTCATTGATCAAAAAAGAGAAATGCTCGCTTTGCACAACAGCCAGAAAGAATGGCTCGACCGCAGTCAGGGGATGGACTTTTATCTTCACACCATGGTAAATGCCAGCAGAGAGGTGGGCAAAAAATCAGGACATTTCATTCACGCTGAAAGCTGGATTAAACATCTGCATATCGGTTATTGTGATGAAACTGCAGACCCGTTGTCCTCAACTTTGAACAACTTTGTCTATAAACCTTGATGGATTGAAACAAATATCAGAAAAGCCTGACTGCACCCCATCATCTAACTAAACTGAAAAAGCAAGCGATAGAGTTGGAGAAATGATGAATGCATCAATTCTCCTATTTTGGGAGTGTCCGATACAGCGTGTTAATGAATGGATAAAATCATAAAAGCCAGCGATCTTCAAAACGGATGGCAAGCTGATTGAGGATCAGCAGCAAGCGGGATGGGAAACCAGCCTTATCGCCAGCAATCGACACAGCTTGTGGCCGATAGCTTTATGAAAGCCCTGGGCGGTTTGTGAAATAAATAACCCTTTCAAGATAGATAAACCGTCTGACTGAGAAACCTGTCAAACGGTTTTCTATTTATAAAAAAATAGTGCTTCAGCGTACTGAGGATATTAGTACGTTCCGATTGTTGCCCATACTGAATTACATCCGTACATTCGAATATATCATTTTACACCTGACGTCTTTTCCACGTTTTCAAAACCTCAAATTTCTGGTATCTTTGTTCTTGAGATTATTGTTTGTATCTTTCATTTTTCTCCCTCTGAACAACTCTATAGTCTTTTCTACCAACCCAATTTCTGTTAATAACTGAGCCGAATACCTCTATTTAAAAGGAAAAGCGAATGCCTGAAAACACCAAGCCTTATTCATCCAAAATTCTTTACGATGAAAAACCACAACGCACCTTTCGTGGTCAGAATTTACTGCAAATCGCCATGCCTATCGGTGGGATTGGCGCCGGAAATGTGTGCCTGAATGGTATCGGGGGTTTACAGGACATCTCAATCCATCACACACCGACCACGAGTGCAATGCCTGATGGACACGGATTAACCGATGCAGCATTTGGATTAATTCATTTTCCAAAGACAAAAAATACCCGCCTTTTAGAAGGCCCATATCCAAAAGAATGGATCTACAATCAAGGATTAAAAGCCCAGGGACTGCGCAATGGCGGTTATGAAGGCTTCCCTCGTTTCCGAAATTGTGAATTCATTGGTGAATTTCCATTTGGAAAAGCCATGCTTTCCGACGAAACTTTACCCGTTCAAGTCACTATCACAGGATTCAACCCATTTATTCCAGGTGATGTGAAAAATTCTGCAATTCCATGCGCCATCATGGAATATACATTCGAAAACGTGACCGACTCAGAATGTACTTTTGAATTTTCCTACCACCTTTCTCATTTTGCTCCCGGCGCAGATAAAGATTCTATGACTAATTCTCGGAACGAACTCATTCCTGAACAAGGAATCAATTTCTACAACCTCGAGCCAGAAAATTCTTCTGAATTTGGATCTGCCACTCTGACATTGATCGGGCATCAACCCATAATCAAAGGGCGCTGGTTTCGCGGTGGTTGGTTCGACGCACTCTCTGTCCTCTGGCGTGAAATCTCAGAGAGCCGCTTCACACCTAACAACGGCAGCCCAAATGGCATCACCTCCGGCCGTAATGGCGGTTCTGTCATGCTGCCCATCACATTAAAAAGTCATCAAAAGATTACTGTCCCCGTGTTGATTACCTGGCACTTTCCAAATGTAGGCTTTTCTTATGGTCAGGCAGACGTATGTGAAAGCGACAATGTCAGCGTCTGCGATTGTTCATTAACTTCTGCTAGATGGCACCCTTATTATGCCGGGCAATGGAGCAATGCCAAAGAGGTGGCTTCCTACGTTCACGAAAATTACTCAACTCTGCGAACACGCACGCAAACATTCCATGACGCGCTCTTCAGCAGCACCCTTCCGTGGTACGTCAAAGATGCCGTCAGTGCCAACCTTGGAATTATGAAGTCCCCCACTGTTCTCCTTCAGGACAATGGCAATATGTGGGCCTGGGAAGGATGTTTCTGTGATCGGGGTTGCTGCGCTGGTTCCTGCACCCATGTCTGGAATTATGCCCAGGCTTTTGCTTTCTTGTTTCCCTCGCTGGAAAGAACCCTGCGAGAACAAGAATTAGAACGCTCCATGAATAAGAATGGACACATCACTTTCCGTTCAGCACTGCCTGATGGGGAACCTTATCATAATTTTCATGCGGCCTCTGACGGTCAACTGGGCGGCATTATGAAAATCTATCGTGAATGGCAAATCTCTGGTGACATCCATTGGCTCAAAAAGATGTACCCACTTGCGAAAAGAAGTTTGGATTTCTCTATCCACACATGGGATCCAGATCATCTGGGCGTATTAATTGAACCCCATCACAATACCTATGATATTGAATTTTGGGGTCCTGATGGAATGTGCAGCAGTTTCTACCTCGGCGCGCTTTCTGCTATGGCTCAGTTATCTGCAGATATGGGTCTGCCTGAAGAAGGTCAGGTATATTCTGATTTAGCTCAAAAAGGCGCTCAATACCTCGATGATCATTTGTTTAATGGTGAGTATTACGAGCAAAAGATTATGACAGAGGGGCTGCGGGCCTACCCGCAATATCTTGAGGAGATGCAGGGTTTTGACAAGAAACCAATCGGAGAACAGCCAGAAGAAACCCAGTTATTGTTAAAAGAAGGCCCAAAATATCAATACGGAGCAGGCTGTATCTCGGATGGCGTCATAGGAAACTGGTTGTCTGAAA
>CAZQSG010000055.1:0-17092 GCA_964595925.1 uncultured Anaerolineaceae bacterium
GCGCTGGTGAACATGAACGGCGAGTTGATCGGCATTAATTCCGCCATCATCAGTCGCTCGGGCGGCAACGTCGGAATTGGATTCGCGGTTCCGACGGAGATCGCAAGCTCCATAATGAACCAGATAAAGTTCTTTTGCATTGACCTGGTTGGCGACATGGGCAGCTTCTACCGACGTGGAATGTCCGGTACCGGAACCGGTGGCCTCGTGAATGACGATGTCAGCACCTTTTGCCAAATCAATAAAATTCTGGCAGGGTTCTGTGTCGCTTGAATAAGCGATTGAGTTATGGGTTTTAAGAAAATCGAAACGCAGGGCGTTGGTTGGCAAGAAATGTTTTACGGGTGTGCTTGTAATTCTGACATTCTCGGTTTCAAATATTGGTGTGTGAATATCAATATCTTCGGGAATAGTGATGAGGTGAACAGGGTAAAAATTCGGCCAATCTTTCCATCCTGAGGCATCCATTAATTGTTTCAGAGCAGTCAACGTGTGTTCGTTTGCAATAATTGTAAGTGGTTTCGTGCGTTTATTTAACCACATATTCATCAAAAGAAGAGAAACGCCACCTGCATGATCTGGATGAAAATGAGTCAAGATCAATTCAGTGATATGATCCATTGGAATTTTAAGCATTAGCATCCTCTGGATGACATCGCCTGGACAGTCGATGAGGATTTTGTGGAATTCACTATTCAATAGCATGTGGGTGTTGCCATGCTCAAGATCAGGGATGGAATCTGATGTGCCTAAGAATTGTAGATAGGTGTCTGTTCTATTCATATTGGGTTTCATTTCTGTGAAAAAGGGTTTTACTAATTGATTTGATTATGGCAGGAAAGACATACCTGCTGACAAACAAATTTGAATACTATTATTGTACCGTATTCTACCTTGTACTAGAAAAAAAACAAGACGATTTTGGGCGTAATGAAGATTTCTACGATGGATGCAAGGAATAACAAGGGAAAGCTTATTCCCAGAGTTATTTTTAACCAAAAAGCAACTGCTTCAATCCAGACTTCGCCTACTGTTTTATTTTCGACAGGTGCCACAATATAAGCTGAGGCATGTAAGATGGCAGCTGTGGATAGGAAAATTGCAGGGATTTCAAAAATACCGTGGGGCAGTAACAAAGCACAAAGATAGGCGGCCGGCAGTCCATTAACGGTTAATAAATGAAAAAGATAGCCAATTACCGCCGTGGTAAAGAGGAGCGGGAAGGTGCCTGCAATTCCAAATGTGAGGAAACCTAATAAACCTATCATCGCCACAACGCGAAGATTTTGGAATAAAACCTTAAGAGTGAATCCTCCCGAAAGGAAATCTGTATTTATCAAGAATTCAATATTCTTATTAAATTCGTCAATTGTTGGCATGTTAATGGGAATAGGGAATTGATTTAACAAGAACCAGCCAATTGTAAATCCAGTAAGAATTAAGAACATAGTAATTGGAATGCTGATTTTCATTTGCTTGATGGTTGATATGATTTCAATTTGATACCATTTCCAGAAACTTTTTGCTTTACCAGTGAAACTCTGCCAGAAGGATTGGAGAATCCATTTGATATTTAAGACATCAATTTCTCGTCCAAGTAATTCTTCCCGTTTAAAATGAGAAAGTCCAATGCGAATGAGTAAAAAACTGAGGATTAGTAAACCGAGAATAAACCACCATAAGATGTTGATGGAGCTGCCCCAAAACATCACTAAAGATTCAATCTGCATTAATAGTGCAGAGGGGATGATGATGAAACTGGCCAGTAAATTAGCAGCTCTTACGGAGGTTGCCTGAGAAGAGACCACAACGGCCCCGCTTACCATCATCAGACCCTGTATCGTGGTTAAGACAAAGATAATGATAATTACCCACATATCTGGCATATTAATATCTCGGAAAAGAAGACCGACTATGTAAACGATCATGCCAAGATAGCTGCCAACGACAGGTGGAATAGTAGAAGCAAGGAGCTTGCCCAGGTAGAGCTGCCAATCCTTTAGGGGAGAATCCAGGAGAGGTTCGATTGACCCCCGTTCTTTCTCGCCCACAAATGTATCCAATGAAATTACGAGAGATACCGAAATTGGAAAGAAGCCGACAATCATCAAGAGAAATGGCACCATTCGGTCGGCAACAAGTGTCGCCCCATATTTTTGAACAAAGTTAATAATTTGTTGTACGGTTAAATTCATCAGGAATGGGAAGAAAGCGGTAAGGCCAACAATCGGGAAGATTACACGCCAATCACGGAATTGATCCCTCACTTCTCTTTTTGTGATTAGAAGAGCTGGTTGTAGTTCATGTTTTAGGGTGGTCACCATTGATTTCAAAGTGTTCATTTAATTTATTCCGTATCTGTTGTAAAACCATCACGAACCACTTCAAGATAAGCCTGTTCCAGGCTGCGTTGAATTTGTGAAAATTCTTTAACTTGAAGCCCATCGTTTATCAGGCTTTTTAACAAAAATGGAGCATCTGTTTCTGAGTGTGGAACTGAAAATTTCAGCTCATAGAGGGTTGAAGATTCTAGTTGAATGGAATTGTTCGTATTTTGATACGTCCAATCTGGTGCTGCTTCTGAAAGTTTGACGAGGTATTCCGCAGGGCCGATAAGTTTTTCCTTAAGAGTTGAAAGTTCATCAAAGAATAGAATTTTCCCGAGACGGATGATGGCTATTTTATCTGCGAGTTCCTCTGCTTCTGCGAGGTTGTGTGTGCAGAGAATTATGGCACGATCACGAGAGCGGAGTTGGAGTATTGCATCACGCACCATCCGTGCACTGGTAGGGTCCATTGCGGATGTTGGTTCATCGAGCAATAAAACTGGCGGCTCATGGATGAGTGCTCGTGACAGGGCTAATTTTTGGCGCATCCCTTTGGAATATTCTCCCAGACGCTTGCGTTTCACATCGTATAAACCAAACTGATGAAGTAATTCGTCACGGCGTTTTGAAATAATTGTCGAGGGGATACGATAGAGTTGTCCAAAGAAATCGAGATATTCTTCCGCATTCATACGCTTATAGAGTCCGTGATGCTCTGTTAAAACACCAACCCTTGAGCGGACTTCAGCTGGTTGATCAATGATAGAGAAACCGGCAATGGTTGCGTTACCGGCACTTGGTTTTATTATGGAGGTCAACATGCGAACAGTGGTCGTTTTTCCGGCGCCATTAGGACCTAGAAGCACCATAACCTCACCGGCCCTGACCTCAAAATTGGCCTGATCTACGGCAAGAAAATCACCGAATCGTTTACTGAGTTTGTGGGCTTTTATCATTTATCAATCCTGTTGCCCGAGAATGAGGCCCTTTACTATTAGTGAGCCGAATTACTAGGTGAATTATAGCTGAATTCCTGACGAGCAAAAGACATGGTAATTAGATAGGCTATAGATTTCCTCAGGTTAGTACTTCTGGTCTGCTTTTAATTTTATGTCGGACAAGGAAAACACCTAAAGCGATGATAAAAGTTATTCCCATGATGGTTTGATTGATATTCAATCCTGCCACAGGGGATGGATCTAAACGGAGAAATTCGAGCCAGAAGCGGCCAAAAGAGTATCCCATAAGATAAAGTGATAGGAGATCGCCTTTGAGAAGAATTTGATGGTGTTTCCGATCAATGAGGAGCAGCACGACCGCAATGGCTAAATTCCAGAAACATTCATAAAGGAAGAGCGGATGATAGGTTGAGAACCCTGAAAATTCCGTCAACCGATGTAATGGTTCAATGTAGATGGCCCATGGAAGTTGGCTTGGTTTTCCGTAAAGTTCCTGGTTGATGAAATTTCCCCAACGGCCGATAGCCTGCGCCATAGGCAAAGCTGGCGCGATGACATCTGCCCATTGTAAAAAATCTTGCTGATGTTTGCGGCAAAAAAGAAACAAGGCAATTGTTCCCATAATAATTGCCCCAGGGATTCCCAAACCTCCTTTCCAGATAGCTATGGCATCAAGCGGGTGAGTGAGATAAAACTGAGTTGTGATACCAGCATCAATCATTGATTGAGGAGGGGTGAAGATATGCCACAGGCGAGCACCGATTACACCGCCGATCACTAACCAGGTCATCATATCCCATAATTTTTCCGAATCCATCTTTTTCCATTTTGCACGTTTAAACGATAGGATCATCGCAAAGAAGATCCCTGTGACGATAAGCAGGCCATAGAATCGAAAATAAATTGGTCCAAGGTGTAATCCGTATTGATCAATATTCATGTACAAGCTCCTTTTAGTCGTGATGAGGGCAAGAGTATTTGAGTTTTAAAATTATAATCCCAATCGAAATCAGGTGATTATTGGGATTGCTTGCTGGTTTTATAGACATGCAGAATACGTTGGAGAGCAGTCAGATTGGTGAAAAATGCCATAATTCCCATTGCAATCACTGGGATGTGAAATAACAGGCCAGGGACGAGAATCAAGAATCGCTCAAGACGTGAAAGCAGGCCGATTTTGGCTTCAAAACCCAGCGATTGAGCACGAGCACGGCTGTAGGAAACCAGTAAAGAACCGCCTGCGGTGATGAAGGTTAGAAGCCCTGCGATCTGATTATGTTCCTGCATGAAATACCAGAGCAAACCGCCAAGGATGAATAGTTCTGTGTAACGATCGAGGGTGGAGTCGAGAAAGGCTCCAAATTTGGTGGTGGTTTCGCTAAGACGTGCCATCGAGCCGTCAAAAGCGTCAAACAACACCCAGAAGAGCATTACCAGACCGCCCCAGGTGAGATAACCTTGCGCAATCAGAACCGCCGCGATGATATTTCCCAGGCAGCCCATGATTGTAACGGAATTTGGTGTTAATCCAATAGCTAATAATATCTTAGCAATACCGTCCAAAGTCTTCTGGAAGATCGGACGAAGGCGATCTGTCAGGGTTTTCTTTTCATCTGTCATTTGTTTCATTCCTGTTCAGTTGCAGAACTTTTAGAGGGGTCTTGATTCTCTTCTGCTGCGATTTGATGACTATCTTCCATCTTGCCGACTTCTTTTTCACTGATAACTTTGTCATAAGGCAAGATTTTACGATCTCGGCCACCAGATTGAGTTGCGCCCACGATGCCTTCTTCCTCCATCTTGTCGAGAAGAGAAGCGGCACGCGGGTAGCCAATATGAAGACTGCGTTGCAGCCAGGAAGCGTTAGCACGTCCTGAATTGCGTACCTCTGCGACAGCCTTATCGAAAAGTTTGTCACCTTGATTCTCTTCCTGGATAATCATTTCTTCCCAGGGAGCTTCCGGTTTGGTAAAGGTTTCTTTTGTTCCCTGATTTGTAAATTCTTCCTGCCAGTATTCAATCACTCGTTCAATCTCAGAATCTGAGATTAACACACCTTGAGCACGGATAGGTGATCGTACGGTCGGGTCTACATAGAGCATATCGCCGTTGCCAAGAAGGTCTTCAGCTCCGCCGGTGTCGATAATAACACGGGAATCAATGCCGGTGGCTACCTGGAAAGCAATTCGAGCTGGAAAATTCGCTTTGATCATACCTGTAACGACATCTGTACTTGGGCGTTGTGTTGCTACAACCAGGTGGATGCCAGTTGCTCTTGCTTTTTGTGCAAGACGCGTCAGGCTGTGTTCGGTTTGATCCGGGGCAATCATCATCAGGTCTGCTAACTCATCGATGAGGATGACAATGCGTGGAAGGCTAAGACGATTTTGACGTTTCATTTTTCGGTTGTAAGCATCCAGGTCACGCGTGTGGACTGATTCAAGCATTCTGTAGCGGTTTTCCATCTCGACCAAAGCCCACCGCAGGACGGTTAACATGCGGTCAAGTTCTGTTTCAACCTGCCCCAAAAGGTGAGGCAAACCATTGAAGCGAACTAATTCAACCATTTTAGGATCAAGCATGGCGAGGCGGAGTTCTGCTGGACTGTTATTCATGATTAAACTTGTGATCAATGCTTCTAGGCAGACCGATTTCCCTGATCCAGTTGTTCCCGCAATTAATAAATGCGGCATGGAGGAAAGGTCTGCCATCACACATTCTCCTGATACATCTCTGCCGAGTGTCAACGTCAGTGGTTTTCCTGTGATCTTTTTGAACGCATTGGACTCCAGCAAGGATCGTAAGCGAACTATTGTTGATTTCGGGTTGGCGACTTCGATTCCGACATAGGAGTGTCCGGGAACTGGAGCTTCAATCCGCAACCGTTCTGCAGAGAGTGCTCTTGCCAGGTCACGCTGCAAGTTCGATATCTGGGAAATTCGTATTTTTTTTCGATGAATAGTGCCATCTGGTCGTTGGATTTCTTTGAAGCCAAGTTCAATAGCATATTGAGTAACGGTGGGCCCGACGCGATAACCGACGACCCGGGTTGGGACTTGAAATTCTTGAAGGGTTCGTTCAATCAGGATAGCCGTATTGCGGATATGTTCCTCGTCGGTTTCGTAAGTATTCTCAGTGATTAATAAATCTAATGAAGGGAGATTACCCGGGCGGTTTGTGTTTGCTGTTGCAGGTTGAATAGAGCTTTGAGGATACTGTTTTTCATCTGTCAGGTCTTCGTCAAACATTGAGCTTTGTGGTTTGATATTTTCTTCAATTTCAACATTTGCAGGTTTGACGGCTGTTTTATTAAGTATGTCCTGGCTCCATTTGTCAATACCGCTAAAAAGAAGTTGGAGTAAGCCGGTGCCAGAAAGGAAGAGGAAAACGATCAACAAAATAAGTAATAACGCGGAAGGAAGGGGCGGCATGATAAAGAGAAATAGAGAACCAAGCCCCCAGCCAATGATTCCCCCATGCATGCCGTTGATGGCGTTTTCAAGGGAATGAGTATTCAGGATGGATAGCAAAGGCAAGAGGCAGAAAACCATCCCTTCCAGCTGTAGAATTTTTCCCAATGGAATTCTACGATCAGGTTTGATGGTTTCAAGCAGGGTGTCGATACCGAGTATAAAAAAGCCCAGGGCAACAAAATAGCTGCCGATCCCAAATAATTTGCGCAGTAAAACATCCCATTGATTGATCAGGGTTCCTTTGCTCCATCCGAAAAGTGCAAATAAAGTGATTACGGTAAGCATGATCAGAAAGATGCCGAAAATATCCCTGAAATACTGGCTGAATGCGACAGTATTCGTAGCATTCTGTGTATCAATGGGGTTTAATCCATCTTGAGGTTGTCCTGAAACGTTATCTTTTTTTCTCATTCAATCTTGACTAATCCCAATCCAAGTCGATGTCTGTTTGTATCTATATGTAGTATTTTAACAGTAACTGCATCACCAGGTGTAATGCGATTGTGGAGGAAATTTAAATCTTCTTCGTCATTGGACATAGATGAGATGTGAATAAGTCCCTCGATGCCTTCCTGAAGCCTTGCAAAGGCGCCAAAATGAGTGATGGTAGTGATGACCGCAGGTGTAAAATCGCCAATTTTATATTTCTGAGAAACAGTCACCCATGGATTCGTTTCTAAGCGTTTCAAACTCAACGCTATTCGTCCATTGTGTTCGTTAATTTGAAGAATCATTACTTGAATTTCTTGCCCAATTTTGACATGCTCCGCTGCATTTTGAACACGTCCCCAGGAGAGTTCAGAGATATGAATCAGTCCTTCAATGCCACCAAGATCAACAAAAACACCAAACTTGGTGATGTTTGTTACCTTGCCGGTAATAAGGTCGTTGATTTTTAAGGAGGCAAAAAGATTATTCCGCTGTCCTTCTCCAGCAAGAGCTGCACGTTCAGAGAAAACAATCCTTTTTTTGATTGGTGTGCACTCAATTACCTTTAATGAAAGATTACTGCCAATATAACCAGGCAGGGATTCGTGGCGTTCCATTTCGGTGTCTATTGAAGACATTTTGGTCAGATGAGAAATTGGGACGAAACCTTGAATATTTTCGCCTTCTACCAATAAACCGCCGCGATTGAAGCCATAGACGTGTAGTGAAATTATTGAATCGTTATGATAGATTCTTTGTACATAATCCCAATCAACATTCGACATATTGATTTCATATTCATTGGAAAGAAGGTCGTGTGAAGTCTGAGATTCCGCAATAATGTTTTCGTCATTTAATACTGATGACCACCATCCCTCATCCGTGCTGGGTTCATTTGGGTCCTGGGTACCATTATTTTTCTTCTCATCCATGTGTGACATCTCCCCGGTAAATTATCGATAATATGTAGATAAACTAAGAATAAAGACGTGGAAAAACCAATAAAGTGGTAAATATGTTTGATTAGCCCTATGCTGGGAACTATATGACTATAAATGGATTTTAAGAAATACGTTGAATCAATACGGAGATAAGGTTTTAATGATAACAATCAGGCAAGAATTGAAATTTTCAATCTGATTTTCCCTATTATACCCAAATTTTCTAATTCGGAGGAGGTTCCATGATTCTTTACTTCATGTCAAGTTTGCGGGAGTCTCTCATAGGGAAGTACAGTCATTTTCCATTTGCAGAATGATTTTTGCCAGTTCATTAACGGCCACACGCTGTTTGCGATAAAAGTCTGCTTCAGAGATACTGAGTTGAGCTGCGATTTCTCGAACTTTCTTCCCTTCCAGGAACTTTAATTGGAGAATGTTATAAAGCAGCCATTCGGTCGTAAATTGCTGCTTTCCGACAGGTTTCATTTTTTCAATACCGTTTCGCAGTGTATTTCTAAGGGCATTAGCAGGGCTGATATCATCGTCAGCTATTGTACTTTGTATAATTCTCAGATCATTCAAAGGATTGTTGCTTAGTTTCGGGCCGCCCCAATAATGTGTGAGAGCGTCTTTGATCCATTTTGACATTTTGTCAGTGGTATTTATGCTTTGAGACTTTATAGTAGATTTCCCAAAAGTTCCTGCTGCCCGCAATTGTTGAATACGGTCTAATCCAGGGCTGAGGTTTCGCAGGGCAGCAAAAACATTCCTTTGTGTTAAATGGTCATTCAATGCAATTTCGATTCGTTCAACGAGGAGGAAAAAGTTTTCACTTTGTTCTTCTTCCATCTCATCGATATTGGTGTTTTCAAGTCCAAGAAGGCCGACGAATTCTTTACTGAGTGATTGTTCTTTGTTTTTATTTCTTTTGGCAGGTTTGGTGAAGAGGGGAATGAAGATGAAGGACTCAGAGGCAAAACCTTCTGCAGCTTCCGGATTTCGCTGAATTTTTTGCCAATCTTCCTTCCTGATAGAGGGAGAAATGGTGCGTTTTGACATACCTGATTCAACTAAAAGCTTTAGATCACCATTCTCAAGGCACATGACAACTCCAGCGCTGGCCCTTGTCAGGTCTCGAATAGCTGCGAGGGTCATTTCTAATAATTGTTCAAGGTCTGCCTTTGTTACAAGCCGGAATTGAAGCGATTCCAACAGGAGAAGGTCTTTGTTATTGTTTCCATTAAAGAACCAGTGTTGAAGGTGGTGTCCAAAGAGGGTGATCATGTATTCCAATAATAGAATGGAAGAGACCATGCTGATGGGGACAAAGGCGCTATAGATGATCCCGAAATGTTCTCCAACACGACGCACAACCGTGGTAATACCAAGTGTAAGAACAGCTGTCACTGGCCCTCGCAGGAGCCATCGTGCGAGACGATTTTTCACAACACGGTTTGGGTAAGTCACACCAAAGAATGCTATTGAATATGCCATGATGACAACAAAAATTCCGGTAACAACATTCAATGACAACGCAATAATCCAGAAGAAGTTAGGGATTTGTTCAGCGAGTCTGTTGCCGTAGATCAGATATGGGAAGGATCCAATAGCGGGTGCAATACATCCAATGAGCAGGTAAGTCATGCGGCGACGGGTACTGTGGGTGCGAGCACGTTTTCGTGCACGATAGACATTATATAGAGAGGCAAGGATCGAGAGTCCGTAATACATTGCGAAGACGTCGCTCCAAATTGTGGCTTGCAGGTGTGGCGCTGGTGATTGATCCTGGACTAAAGGGCCAACAAGAGAACCCGTTAGCAGCAGGAAAGTGAATATAATGGATGCAATGACAGGAAGCCAATAGAGGCTCTTCTTTATTCCAATACCGGTAGTGGATAATAAGGCTTTTGAAAATGCGATGTATGCCGCGGGGAGCCATATGATTCCAAACCATTGAAAATACATTAAGGCTTCGATGGATTCCATCGTATTCAAATTCCCCGCAATTGCTTCGGCGGCATAAACAATGACGATACAAAGTAAAACGAGCGAAAATGAAAGAGCAACCTTGTTTCGCAGGTTAAACGCCAATGAATACAGAAAGAGCGAAAAGGCGGTAATCGCAACACCTGCGGTGATGATGTCGTTGATCGTAATAATCAGGGTAGTCATATTTTTCTAAGAACACTCATCTTATCGAAGATAGGAGGCAAAAAACAATACAATGTCATGGTTTGCATAATAATATTCATGAAACCCACAATAATCATAGCCCATTTTCTTTGCGAGTTGAATTGCGGGATGGTTTTTAGATTGAATCTCCGCTACAATTCGTTGACAGCCTTCAGATAAACTCCAATCTTGTGCAGCCAGTAAAAGTGCAGAGCCAATCCCCTGTCTTCGATTTTTTTGTTTTACAACAAAATCTACGATGCGGACGATTGGGGTCTGTTCTTTTTTTTCTAAAACGGTGTAAGCAACAGGGGTATCTTCAATTACTGCAATTAAAGCAATATTTCCCCTCAGGTTTGCAGTACATCGTGCAGCAGTAGTACGTGGAGGTTCAACGATTATTTGCCGCGGCAGGCGAACATGATGAAACTGAATGGCTACGTCTTTTGGGCCTATTTTTCGATCCATCTGCCAGGTATATTCCGTGAAATAGGCATGGTTCATAGAATACAGTGATTTTGCTTCTTTGGGAGTATGAGGATGAATGCGAATTTGAGGCATATTGGGCTCCGATTTTTAGGGTTTTATTTGAACTGTGATGAGGCAGGGGGGAAGGTAATTATTTTGACTGTCGATCGCGACCAGACGAAGCTTATATTCGCCTGGTGTTACTAGTTCAGTGTCCCATACTCCACCGAGGGGAGCATTTTCAACCACGACATTGCCAACTGAGATAGATGTCCATGTTTCGCTGTCAACGGGGGCATACTCGTATTTATAGAAACCAAGATTGGGAAAGTTCACTGTGCCTAAAGGTTCAACCACACCACTAATTTGGTCTCCTTCAAGCGGATAGTTCCATTCCAGTATGCCCGGGACACAACCTGTTTCGTTGGTGTTTGGGGTAGGAGTTTGTTCATTGGGGAAAAGAACAACTTCCTCTGTGGGTTCGATAGTAGGGGTGGATGTAGCAAGTAAATCCATCGTAGGAGTGGAGATAATCCCATCCCATGGGATGTTTGGGGCAATGAAGGTGATGCTAATGAAAATTAAACCTGCGAAAAGGAGTAAGAGAATAATGACACCCAGCGCCGAACGAAAACGGCTCATAGCAGCTTCGCGTTCCAACTGGAATGTGGCATCTTTTAATTCATCGATAGCAGCAATTAATCGCTGGGCATAAATGAAGGCAATGATTCCCAGAAACACATAGAAAAATATTTCAAATTGTTCAAGCAGTTTGAATAGTTCGTTTAGCATCATTATTAATCATCGTGTTGATATTAAAAATCAGGCAGCAATTCAAGTAATAATTGTTTTAAATGGATTGCAACTTGTTTGCCATAATCCATCACTTCTTCGTGTGAAGCCTGATGTTCCCCATCAAGGCTTGCGATGTTGGTGATGCTCGAAATGCCCAATACACGCATATCCATATGGCGGGCTACGATTACTTCAGGTGCGGTAGACATGCCGACCGCATCTGCACCAAGAACCTGCAGCATTCGCAATTCCGCAGGAGTTTCAAAAGTTGGGCCTGAAAGACAGCAATAAACGCCTTCATGCAGTGGAATTCCTAATTCTTTGGCTTTTTCACGGGTTTTTTGTTTTAATTTTCGATCATAGGCCTGGCTCATATCAAGAAACCGCGGGCCGAATTGGTCATAATTGGGACCGCACAAGGGGTGGTTTCCACCCATGCCAAGAAAGTTGATGTGATCATCAATGAGCATTAATTCGCCAGCATTGAAGCTGCGATTGATACCACCAGCTGCGTTCGTCACAACCAGGGTTTCTATGCCCAGCAATTTCATAACTCGAACTGGGAAAGTGATCTGATTGGGACTATACCCTTCATAGAAGTGAACACGGCCCTGCATGATCATGACAGTTTTTGCTTCTAAGGTTCCGATGACAAATTGCCCCGAGTGTCCCTGGACGGTAGATTGGGGAAAATGAGGAATATCGCCATAGGGGATGACGTCAGGATTTTTCACCATTTCTGCTAATGAACCCAGTCCTGAACCTAGAATTAGTGCAATTTTTGGGGTATGTTTGGTTTGAGATTGGATATAAGCGGCAGCTTCTTTAATTTGACTCATTGAAAGTCTTTTTTCCATTATAAACTCCTCAACAATTTATCTGGTATTTGCTTCTGTGAATTGTAACTACTTTTTTAATTATGAGATGTCATCAGATAAATTATAACCGTAAAAAGATTTGGTTGGTATGATTAGCATTGGGGGAGAATTTTTTGGATTATTATCTACCATAAATACATGTTAACAAACATATATTTACATGTCTAAAATGGGCAAGAAAAATATGTTTTAAAATACTATCTTAAAACTTGCTGGTTAAATCCTGAGAAAAGGTAGAAATTCCATTGACATATCGTAATGAGAGTGTATAATAGGCACAATTCATTAATAAATTTCTCATCCAGAGAAATTTTTCTATCCAATCAAAAAACTCTCAAAAAAAATAATAAAAATGACCCTGTTCTCTTTTTACCTATTCTATACTTTTCTTTTCGTTATTTATATGCTCGTTATTCTCACTCTAACGAGAAATAATGACTGGCTGGCAGTAAGAACAAAATAAAAAGAGAAACAACAAAACAGAAATTACCGCCCAGTCAGACCAAAGGGGCGGTGTTTTGATAAATGCATAATGGTAGTTTTTTCTAAAAGGAGGTATTTCGCCGAAGAGTAATTAACCCTACAGATTCATTATGTTGTCCTTTGTATTTTATTGTTAGTTTTAAGCCACCTCTCATGAGGAATTTCAAACTCAGGTTTAATTATTATAAATCCTGATTGAATTAAGAAGAAGAAAATTTGTGTCCAAATGGTCCTAATAAGACCAATAAATTATTGTTATTCTGTACATATAGGAGAAGAGTAAAATGAAGAAGTTATTTTTAATGATAGTCATTGTTTTACTGGCAGCTGCAATGGCTGGCTGTGGCAGCAAAATGCCTGAGGTTTGTGAGAATGATCCTCTGGGTTGTGCTGTTGTAGATAAGGGTGAAACTGTCAAAATTGGTATGGGCGGCCCAATGCTGGGCGACTATGCTATGTTTGGGAAAGACATTTCACAAGGTGTAATGGTTGCAATTGCAGAGTTTAATGCCGCTGGCGGTCTTGATGGCTGGGACTTTGAACTGATTGCTGAAGATACTGGTGGCGCACCTGAGCAGGGAGCTGCTGTTGCCAGCAAGTTCGTTACTGATGAGACAATGGTTGCTATCGCCGGTCACATTTTCTCTGGAGAAACCGAAGCCGCAATTCCGATCTATAATGATGCTGGTTTCCCGATGATGTCGCCTTCTGCAACCAATCCTCCCCTGACAACACTCGGTTCAGACGTATTCAATCGCCTTGCCTTTACTGACTCTGTGCAGGCTAAATACGCTGCTGAAATGCTCTATAATGATCTGGGCGTACGGAAACTAGCTCTGATGCACGATGGTGGTGCATATGGGCAGGGACTCGCTGAAGGGGTTCAGAAGAACTTTAAGGCAATGGGCGGGGAAGTTGTCGCTTTTGAAGCCATTGCAGCTGGTGAAGCAGATTATTCTGCAACACTGGCAGCTATTGCCAGTGCAGGTCCTGATGCCGTTTATTTTGGTGGATACGCTGCAGAAGCGATCATTATGCTGAATCAATGGACACAGGCTGGTCTCGAAGGCGTACAGTTCTTTGGTTGTGATGGCACCTATGGTGTTGAACTCACTGAAAAAGCTGGTGAAAACAGCATCGGCGCAATCTCCGCATCTATGGTTCCCCCAGATTCACCAGAGAAACTGGCATATGATGCATCCTATGAAGCCACCTATGGTTTGGCAACTGGCGAGCTGAGTGCATTTTCCTGGAGTGCTTATGACACAGGTTGGACACTTCTCGTTGCTGCCGAAAAAGTTGGCTTTGAAGAAGGCGGAAAACTTTACTTCCCACGCAGCGAAATGGTTGAAGCAGTTCGCAATACCAATTACGCTGGTTTGACCGGTAATGTGATTTGTGATGAAGTTGGTGAATGTAATGCTTCTGGTCCCACATTTTACATCGTTGAAAGCGATGGCGCAGGTGGCGCGGTTTGGGTTCCTTATAAATAAATCATATTAAACATCCTCTAGATTGTTTTTTCAATGCAGGGGAAGGATTGTTCCTTCCCCTGCGAAAAGAGGAGTTGCTATCTGAATCTGCGTTTTATCTTGCAAGCATGTTGCTTGTTTTTTCTATTTTATTAGTGTTGTGTCCAAATACGCCGTCACATGAAAAGTGAAAGTTTGGACAGATATTGGTGTGAGTTACAGGAAAGTGAGACAAGGTCACATGGAAAAATCCAAGAAAAAAAGCCTTGCAGACCTTAGTATCGGCAAAATTATACGAACTATTTTCGGGGTTCTTGTATCAGGTTTTTTGCTCTGGCGAATGATAGATGTGTTATTCATAGAGCGGACATACGGCCCTGATACATGGGCTCGATTTGCTATTACAGGACTTGTTATTGGCGGAATGTATGCATTGATTGCGATCGGGTATACCCTGGTTTACGGCATTTTGTTTATGATCAATTTTGCACACGGCGAAGTGATGATGATAGGCTCTTTCGCCGGTTATTTTGTATTCGAACTTCTGGCATCGATTCCGATGCCGACTGTTGCAAACCCGGATGAGGTGTTCCTTAATGCCCTGCCGGTACTTTCGATACTGATTGCATTTTTTGCGGGGATGGGAAGTTCTGCGCTTTCGGGGTATCTATTGGAAAAACTGGCTTATCGTCCTTTACGAAAAGCTCCCCGGTTAGTGCCTTTAATCAGTGCCATCGGTGCTTCGATATTTTTGCAAAATGTAGCCATGTTGTTATTTGGTCCTCAGCGCCGCCCCTATCAAAACCCTGAATTTCTAATGCGGGGCACTGGCTGGGAAGTTATGGTAGCGGGAAAGGAAGTGTTAATCACTTATACGGGCGTCTTTTCCTTCGTTCTTTCTCTTGTTCTGATGTATGCGCTCCATCTTCTTGTTCAAAAGACGAAATTGGGGCGTTCTATGCGCGCAGTTGCTGAAGATAAGCAGGCAGCAGCATTGATGGGGATTGATGTGGATACTGTGATCAGCAAGACATTTATCATCAGTGGTGTGCTGGCTGGTGCGGCAGGTGTAATGTGGGGTGTACACAACGGTTTGATAAATCACTATATTGGTTATATTCCAGGCATTAAGGCTTTTACAGCGGCGGTAATGGGGGGTATTGGGAATGTTCCTGGTGCGATGCTTGGCGGGATGGCTTTAGGCCTCTTTGAGACTCTGGGGCCAGCTTTGCTGGGTATTGATTTCCAATTAAAAGATGTGATTGCTTTTACAATTCTCATTCTTGTTTTGATTTTCCGCCCTTCCGGTATTTTGGGTGAAACGTTGTCTGAGGAGAAGTTGTAATGAATAAAAAACAATCAACTTTCGCGAAGGGCATCAAATTTGGCCTTACCTATGGTATCGTGCTTGTTATCCTCAATCTGATTGCTTTTACAGTAGCTGTTGGGAGAATTATTTTTGACACGCGTAGCCTGGTTCCTGACGAATATGCCCTGGTGCTTTTACTGTTTGGTTTTATTTTTGGAATGATGTCTGCTGCACAGAAAAATTTGGCAGATGATCATATGAAAACTATATTCAAAGCCACAATATCTACTGGATTGAGTAGTGGTGGGTTGATGGCATTATTTGCTGTGGGAGCATTTATGCTTCAAAATAACGAAATGGACCCGCGTACGTATCTTGTGATGCTTTCTCCAGACATCTTAGAAACCTATTTATTTGAAAGCAGCCTGGGTGTTGCGATGCTTTTAAATTTGGTTTTATTAGTCTCTGGGTCAGTTTTAGGGGGATTGTTTTTGAAGAAAGTGATTCGAGCAGACTGGCGCAAGAATATTGCTGAACAGGGAAAAGGAAAAGTCGCTGAATGGATGAAAGCACCTGTAATTGAAAAATTTCGCAATAGCAAACACAGTAATCTAATCATCATTCTTGTAGCAATTGGTCTCCTCTTTCTCATGCCGTTTGTTTGGGGAGGATATTGGAACTATGTGATGGGCACTGTCGGTATTTATATCCTGTTAGGTCTTGGGATGAACCTGATCGTTGGTTTATCTGGCCAATTGTTATTAGGATATGTAGCCTTTTTTGCGATCGGCGCTTATACAATGGGACTGTTGAGCGCGCCAATGCCTTTAGGAATTGAATTGGGGTTCTGGCCTGCGCTTTTAGGCAGTATTATTGCGGCTGGTTTGACGGGAATATTGCTGGGTGTACCGATCTTGAATCTTCGAGGTGACTACCTTGCGATAGTGACTTTAGGGTTTGGGGAAATTATCCGCATTCTTGTCAAGAGTGATACACTGACTGCATTAACTGGCGGTCCAAAAGGCTTGCGCAATATTGCGAAACCGACATTGTTCGGTATGGATTTTTCCAGCGATGTTAATTTTATGCATCTAATAATTGTTGGTGTTATTGTTGGTGTTTTTATTGCCTACCGTTTGCAATATTCTCGCGCGGGGCGTGCCTGGTTATCAATTCAGGGCGATGAAACTGTAGCGCGTGCAACGGGGGTGAATACGTATTATTATAAGATTCTGGCGCTTGCAATCGGGGCTGCCTTTGCGGGTGTTGGCGGAGCAATTTTCGCTTCTCGCAACCAGTTTACAGGCCCAGAAGATCACATTATGATGGTGTCAATTAATGTATTATGCCTGGTGATTGTTGGTGGTATGGGTAGCCTGCAAGGTG
>CAZQSG010000056.1:0-16977 GCA_964595925.1 uncultured Anaerolineaceae bacterium
TGTTGAGAATTTTTAAACTACCAATATCTGCCATCATTTGGGCAGCAATATATGCAATAGATGCTAAAATTGCTTGCATGAATCATCCTTTATAAACCACTGAGTATAATAAATTAATTTGCAATAGAAATGTTCTATGTTTTTTATTAAAACATATTATAATTAATTATAAGTGTATTGTCGAAAATCAAAATCATTTGTGGGAGATTTTAAGATGGCCTCAAAATTAATTGCTAAGGAAGGTCCTGCATCAGGTGTTTCTTATACATTGGAACAGCAGGAAATTTTTATTGGACGTGATTTGAGTAATGATATCGTAATTAATGATCCAGAAATTTCTCGTCGCCATGCGAGATTGTACAAACAGGGAAATGCTTATATATTGGAAGATCTTGGATCGACCAATGGTACTTCGGTAAATAGCAAGCGGTTAACCGGTCCATGTAAGCTTAATCATGGTGAAGCGGTCGGGATGGGACAGAACATAAGTTTTATATATGAATCTGATGAACCGATTAATTCAGAACAAGCTACTGTTGCAGTGGAATCTCTAGATTTTGACGAAGGAGCTACTTTGGTAGCAGATCAAGAAATTATTTCTCTTGAGAATGACTTTATAGCTCCAACCCCGAACATACCCTCAGAATTTGCACAAGTTCCTGAAGAAAATAATTTCAATTCGCCTGCATTTCCTTCAGAATCCCAATCGCCTTCATCGCCTCAAACACCCGAAAAACCAGGCAAAAATAAATCTGGGAAAAAGAAAAAGTTTCCAGTTTGGATTCTGATCGCAATAATTGCTTTATTGCTTCTCTGTGTTGTGGTTGGCGGTTTAGCACTTTGGTATATTGATGTAAATTTCATGTGGTGTGACATTTTGCCTTTTTTACCAGGTTGTCTATTGAATTAGAGTAATAAGGAATGGTTATGGATGATGAATTGCTAGAACCAAAGTCTGAAATGCTAGCAGAGACTGGTGGCTTCAATTATAGTGTATGGAAAACTGAAGAACCAGATGGGGAGACCACTTTTCAATTGCAGCTAAATAATTTGACAGTACATTTTTTTCAAGAAGAATGGAATGAACTGTTGATGCTTATAAAAAAAGCGGCAGAAGGATAAAAACACAGAAACAGAGCAACCTTAGTTTAGCGCTCTGTTTCTGTGTAAAAATAGTTATATCTGAGTGATTGACTCTGGAAGATATTGTTTTGTTTGAGAATTATATTTATGTCGGTAGTATTTGAAGGTGTCAGGTAAAAATCCTAAAATATTCGAAGCTGTTATTCCGTCCGAGCCGATGTTTTTTTTTGCAAGATCGCCTGCCATCCCATGAATAAAAACAGCCAGTCTAGTGGCATTATAGGGTTCAAGATTTTTATTGCTAATTAAAGCAGCAATTATACCGGTTAAAACATCTCCTGTTCCTGCTGTCGCCAATCCTTCATTTCCAGTTAAATTTATCCATACCTTCCCTTCTGGAGATGAAATGATAGTTCTGGGGCCTTTCAATACCAAAATGACGTTCCAATCTTTTGAAAAATTTCGTGCAATTTCAATAGGATCGTTTTCAATTTTGGCAATAGTTAATCCAGTGATTCTTGACATTTCACCCATATGAGGTGTGAGGATGGTGTTAAGCGATTTTCGAGATTCAAGGATTAACGGGTTTGTTCCCAATAAGGTCAGTCCATCCCCGTCAATGAGGAGGGGGCTAGATGTGTTTAATGCTAAAGTCAACAGTTGTTGAGCTTTTGTTGATTGAGATAGACCTGGACCGATCACCACGCAATCTTGCGTTTCCATCAAATTAGAGATTTCAGACAGGTAATCTGCTGAAAGGATATTTTTATCATAAACATAAGGGTGAAGCACTACTTCGGGTGCATTAATGGCAACAGAACGACAGACAGATGCAGGAGCTGCCAGGCGTGAATATCCGCCACCTGATTTGAGGAAGCTGTAAGAAGAAAAATAAGGAGCCCCAAAATAATTCTCAGAGCCTGATATAAACAGAACTTGACCAAAAGAACTTTTATGTCCAAGCAGCGTACGATCGGGTAAAGGTGTCGGAAGATTGAGAAATGTGGAGTTGGGAGTGTGTTTCGAGGCCAGTTTATTCAGGATCGTATTAGAAAAAGAGAGTGATGAGAGGAAAAGTTTACCAGAATGCGCATAGCCATAATGGAAACAATTTCCTGTTTTTATATATCCCATCATCACAGTAATATCTGAATTTACTGCTATTCCTCTAATATTTCCATTTGATGCATCAATTCCTGAAGGAATATCTACACTTCCAATATATTTACCGCTCTGGTTTATTAGCTTGATGAGATTAAAAATATTACCCTCAATATCTCTCTTCAACCCAACACCAAATATAGCGTCAATGATTATATCGTTTTGAGAAAATATTTCTGAAATTTCAGTCGGAGAGAGCTCTGATGCAAAATAAAAAGAGGGGACTAACTTTTGGAGGATAGTTTGATTTAATTTTGCTGCCCCTTGATATTGGTTTTTACTATTGGTCTGTAGAATTGCAACTTTAATACCTTTGGATAAAAGTTGCCTGGCAATAACAAAGCCATCTCCACCATTATTTCCAGGTCCGCAGACTACAATAATATTTTTCGTATAAATATCTTTAATTTCTCGAACTAACGCAGTGCAAAAGGAGATACCTGCATTCTCCATTAAAACAGGTTGAGAAATGGAGAAATCTTTCATAATTTTACGATCCAAAATGACCATTTCAGATTGATTTACAATTCTCATCATTTACCTCGTTCTAATTTCTATAACTATTATATAACGACGTATGAAGAAACGGCAATTTGACAGAAAAAGAAGTCTGCAAAAAACTATTAACAAGGATTCATATGTGAATTTAATAATGCATAATGGACAAATGCGAAGTTTAATTAGAAAAGCCACCGATGGGACTCGAACCCATGACCCGACGCTTACGAAGCGTCTGCTCTACCAACTGAGCCACGGTGGCGACTGAAAAATTATACCAATGCGGAAAATGTTTCGCAAGTATATGGGAAAAATTTTGAAGATTAGTTTCTAGAAGATAATGTAATTTTGAAGTTTGAGTAATGTCTGGGGCTTGAGAAAACTTCTAGATTACTCTGTTTTTCTATGGAAAAATGGAGAAAAAAAGTATTTATTGGTTTGTTTGGATTATTTATTAATATTGCGTATTGCATCGGAAATACATTTAACATGTTGAGGTGTTGATCCACAGCAGCCACCTACAATTTTAGCGCCTGAATTTACCCACCCCTTTGCAGCTTTACCCATTTCCTCAGGACTTACTGAATAAATTGTGTTACCTTTGCTATCCACCGACGGTAGACCAGCATTTGGCTTGAACCATATAGGTTTATTTGTAAGATGGCTTATGGTATTCAGAACTTCAACATTTTCTTTGAGGCTTCTTCCGCAATTAATACCAATCACTTGTATATCGAGTTCCTCGACGGAATCAACGAATTGATGAGGTTTTACTCCCATCATTGTTCTTGTACCACGGTCAAAACTAAATGAACAGACAATGGGCAAGCTACTGACTGAGTGACAGGCCTTGATGGCTGTGTTTGCTTCATTCAAATCAAATTGGGTCTCAATTAATAAAAAATCTACGCCTGCATTCGATAATAACTCGGCCTGTTGAGCATATGCAGTAAAAACATCCTCTTCGGAAAGCAAACCTAGTGGCTGCATTAATTGTCCCAATGGCCCCATGGAACCAGCAATAAAAATCTCTTTGTTGCTGGTTACCTCTTTCGCCAAAGCAACAGCAGTTTGATTAATAATATTAAATGAATCTGATAAGCTGTGTTGTTCGAGACGAATTTTGGAAGCTCCAAATGTACAACTCAAGATAATGTCGGAACCGGCATCTGCAAAATCTTGATAGAGTTGCTTAATATTTTCAGGTTTTTCTAGGACCCATTTTTCAGCGGGATCACCTTTTTCTAATCCTCGTTTTTGCAGATTGGTTCCCGTTGCGCCATCGCAAACTAAAACTTCAGGTGATTCTAAGCGGCTAATTATGTTTAAAGTATTCATAGAATTCCCTTTTATTAATCCGTTTCAACTCTTTTCGTAAATTATATCGCAGCCTAATACAGAACCCAACATGTTTTGCCAATAATACCAATAAAGAAAATTAAAAAATAGAGATGAAAATTGTTTTATTCATCTCTGTTAAATGACTTATTGAAAAACTGATTAATTATGCAATAAAACTCTTTGCAACTGCAACTGCCTGGCTGGCATCTGAAGCATAACCATCAGCGCCGATTTCTTTTGCATAACTGTCGGTTAGTGGAGCACCTCCAACTAATACTGTAACAGAATCACGGATACCCGCTGTTACAAGAGCATCAACGGTAGCCTTCATATTCGACATTGTTGTTGTCAGAAGTGCGGACATGCAGATGATATTGCATCCATCTTCTTTTACGGCGGCAACAAATTGTTCAGGCTTTACATCAGTGCCAAGGTCAACAATTTCGAAGGAAGCGCCTTCCAACATCATGCAGACCAGGTTCTTGCCAATATCGTGAAGATCGCCTTTTACAGTACCCGCTGCGACTTTCCCAATGGGTTTGAAATCTTCAGCGACAAGAATTGGTTTTAAAATTGAAAGGCCTGCCTGCATAGCTCTTGCAGCAATTAACATTTCAGGAACAAAGAATTCTCCCTCCTCAAATAATTGGCCAACTTCTGCCATCGCATTTACAAGACCTTCATTCAAGATCACTTCGGCCTTTAAACCACTTTCTAAAGCCTCACTTACTTTTGCTTGTGTGACCTTTTGTGCACCATCAACTACACTTTCATAGATTGTTTCTAAGACGGAATCCATTTATTAACCTCCAATAATCAGCTAAATAAGCTTCCATTTGAAATTCTACCATTGTTAATAGATCGTACCAATAAAATACAAATTAATACTATGAAAAAATATTGAAATGAAAAAAATTATTAGATTGCATATATTAATGCTGTAATTACTGTGGAGTGGATAGGAATTATCTCTAGCAAACGAGAAATATAAGGGTTTATTTTTTATTCTTTGACTTCCTGGTTAATGGAAATTATGATTATGGTTGAAAACCCATATAAAATGTTTGTTTTTATTTCAGTTGGTATTAAAATGAGAGCAGCAAATAAGAGCAGCATAAACCAGAAGGAGCTTGTATGGAGATAAAAAAAGTAGGAGTATTGACAAGTGGCGGTGATGCCCCGGGAATGAATGCAGCAATCCGTTCGGTTGTTCGGACCGGATTACACAAGGGATGGGAAATGGTTGGTGTCCGAAACGGATATCAAGGTTTGTTATCAGAATCATTCACCACTCTTGGCACTCGTGACGTTGGAGGCATTCTAAATAGGGGTGGCACAATCTTGGGCAGCGCGAGGTGTTTAGAATTTAAGAATCTTGATGGACAAAGAAAAGCAATCAGGAATTTAAACCGAGCGGGAATTGATGCTCTTGTCGTGATTGGCGGGAACGGCTCTCAGACAGGCTCTTATAAGCTTTCTTCACTTGGTTATCCTGTGGTCGGTGTTGCTTCTACAATTGACAATGATTTGTATGGTTCTGATATTACGATTGGTGTTGACACGGCCTTGAACATTGTGCTTGAAGCTATTGATCGGTTAAAAATTACAGCATCTTCTCATCAGAGAGCTTTTTTAATCGAAGTGATGGGGCGAGATTGCGGTTACTTAGCATTAATGGCCGCTATTGCAGGCGGGGCTGAACAGGTATTGATTCCTGAAATCGATTTTGAGCCTGAAGAGGTTGCTGCTGAAATTTCCGAAGCTTATGAAAAAGGGAAGGCACACGCAATCATTGTAGTTGCAGAAGGTGCAAAATATAATGCTGAACAACTTCGTGATTATTTTAAAAAACACCGTGAGCGGCTTGGTTTTTCACTTCGTATCTCAATTCTAGGCCATACTCAACGCGGTGGAAGTCCAACCGCATATGATCGCACTCTGGCAAGCCGTTTGGGGGCCGGAGCGACGGATGCTCTACATCGAGGGGAAAGCGGAGTGCTTATTGGAATGATTAAGGGTGAGATTGTTTCTACACCTTTGGATATTGTCGTCAGCAATAAAAAGCCGATTGACCTTGGTTTATTCGATTTGCAGAAAATTTTAGATTAGAGCTAAAACATAAAACCCAAAATGATGATGCTTTTTCTTTGTATTCATCATTAATGAATTCTATTCTAAGGATTCCATATTATCAAATTTTCTGTATGGTGATAATCTTTGCAGTATGTCTTTATCTTGACTTGTTAGTTGTTTCGTAATCATTCTTGTGAGCAAGTTTGAGACTCCTGGACCTAACATAAAACCCTGCCCACACATTCCAGAGGCAATGATAGCTCCTGGAATGTGTCGATCAAAACCAATTAAAGGAGATGCATCTGGTGTCATCGGATATAAACCGCGCCAGGTTCTACGAACTCTGCAATTGGCAAGACACGGCACTAATTCTAAAATTCTCTTACTGGCTCCTGGTAGGAAGTTTGACGTTTCAGTGGTATCATGACCCCAAATGGGGGGAGAGGGTGTGGAACAAAAAATAATTTGACCTGTTTTATGCTGGTAAAAATAGATATTTGAAATCCCTGGCGATGATCTCATATCTACAATCATTGGATCTAAAAAGTGATCAAGTGGTTCAGTTATGCCAGCTTCATGAGAATTAGGATAAAGAGGAAGTTTGAACTCTAAATTAGCGTAAATATCATTTGCCCATGCGCCGGCACAATTGACCAGGTATTTACAATGATAGGTTCCTTTTGAAGTTTTTACGGTAATTGAGTTATTTGATTCGTTTTTTGCTGAAGTGAATTTTTCATTGAAGTGAAATTGTGCTCCGTAATATGACGCCTGGCGATAGAAGGCAAAAATAGTTTTTAAAGGAGATGCACTTCCATCTTCAGGTGAGAATGTACCGCCTAATAACCCGTCAGGAGTAATCGAAGGGATTCGTTCCAGGAGTTCATCTGCGTTCAGCCAATGAATATTGGCATTTAAGGCTTTTTGTTCTGTAACGATTTCCTGGAGTTCTATCATTATTTCTTTTGTGTAAGCTACGAAACTGTAACCTCCTTGCACCCATTCAATGTCATCGCCATAGTTAGATTCCCAATTTGAAAATATATTAATGCTTTCTTGGCAAAGATGAAACTTCGAAGGATGTGAGTGAGTGGCCCGTATTCCGCCAATGGCGCTTTTATTTGATCCTTGTCCAATGCTGGGGGCTTTATCAATTACTAAAACAGACAAACCTTCTTTGGACAAAGAAAATGCAGCGGGTACGCCTATCGAACCAGCCCCGATAATAAGGACGTCAAACATATTAGTTAACATCAGGATCTGCCGCCTTAGATGATAGTCCTGCGAGAGTTGCAAAATCTGTTTCATAAAAGAGAGGGCGTGTTGTATTATCTGTGACTAAATCAAGGGCGATTCCTTCTTCTCGGAATAAACGAATGATCAGATCGTGGCAGGTTTTAGAGCCACAGGCACCCATCCCAGCACGAGTGACAGCTTTAATTTGGTTAATATCCCGAACTCCCTGATGTATAAGTTCGCGAATTTCACCTGCAGTGACCCTTTCACATCGACAGATAATTGTTTCGTCTGCTATTGATTTGGGAGAAAACAAAAGTTGTTCATCCAAATCATTTACAGAACTGTGGAGCTGAATGCCAGCGACTTCCCCGGCATTTTCGATAGGGACACGCACTTTGACAATTTTGGTATGGTTGCGTTTTTTAGATTCTTTAATAGCAACAACTTCAGCCAGGTATATAGGATCGCCCTCTTCATTCGTTACGACAACTTGATCCTTAATCCGATCAATATTGAACTCAAAAGGAATGGATACTATCGCAAAATCATTATCTTCCCGTGTATCGATAATTGTAATAGCTAGACCAGGGCAGGTGATTAAGCATTTTTCACAGTTTAAACAGTCTAATCCGGATTTTAGATATTCTGGAGGTCGCAATAAGTTTTCCGTAGGGATTGAGATTTTATGTATTGGACAGACGACTGAACAAGGATCACAAGGGATTTCTTGATAGCAGTGAATGATCGGTCGTACAGTTGGGTGTTCAATTTGAATTTTGTGATGGGTTGTCTTTCCTGGTTTTGATTTTAAAACCCGGGCAAGGGAATTTAAATTACTACTATCAATTAATGATGAATACCCAAGTTCTTGGGCGATGTTATTGGCAGCAATTTTTCCGGAAATCATCGCTGCAGAAGCCTCAGCGATTTCTTGTGCATCACCAGCTGCAAAAACTTTCATATCGAATTCTTTTGCCTTTTTATAAAACTCATTGACCGGGTGAAGTCCTACAGCGATGAGAATGCTATCGCAGCGAATTGTTTTTTCAGTTCCACTAATGGGCAAAAATTGTTCATCGCATTTTGCAATAGTGATTGACTCAACATGAGTGGAACCATTTGCAGAAATGATGGTATGGCCTGTCAGAATTGGAACACCAAGACGTCTTAATTTTTGTTCGTGTACCAGATAGCCACCACAATTCGGCATTGCTTCAATTAAACCTTTAACATTGATGCCGGCCTGCATTGCGTGATAACCAGTAATTAAGCCAACGTTCCCACCTCCAACAATGAAAACATTCCCTGATGGACGCACTAAGTCACGATTTACAAGGGTTTGGAATGCTCCAGCACCGAAGACACCAGGCAAGGTGTTGCCAGGGAATGCCAGGGTATTCTCACGTGCTCCCGTTGCTATCAATAGCAGTTTCGGTTTAATTAATATATACTGCCCGTCAGATTGGATAACGCCTACCTTTTTATCGGCAAACACACCAACAACTCGAGCAGATGTCCAGCAATGAATTGTTTCATAACGAGAAACTTCTTCAGATAAAATTTTGGCAATTTCTATTCCACGATGCCCAGCATAGACTTCTTTCGCAGAGCCAAAAAAACGATGGGTTTGCAATACTAATTTACCGCCGAGTTTTTCTTTATCATCAACCAGGATCGTATCGATATTTAACTTACCTAATGCAACAGAGGCCGCCAATCCAGCTGGGCCACCGCCAATTATCATAACTGGTATATTAATGGTCACAATATCTTTATACAGGTTTTGCAAGGAAGCTTTCAGAGAGGTGTTTGCTTTTGGTAGATGTTCCAAAGGGAAAATGTCCATGCCTTCTTCGAGATAAGTCATACAAGCTTTCTTCGCATAGCCATTAACTAAAACGGTGCACTGCGCACATTGACCATTTGCACAAAAAATTCCCTGAGGCGATCCATCTTTATGATGATGACCAAATATATCAATTCCATTCGCAATTAATGCAGAGGCAATAGTTTCATGAGGAAAGCCAATCATTTCCTGACCATTCCAAAGGAACATGGTAGGTTGTGAGTCGGGATAGGTTAAAATAGGGTGATTTCTTATTCTATTGTCTTTCATTATTAATACTCAGTGATGATAGGTCTATTTTTCTTCGGAAACTTTGTTTTTTAGAAAAGCCTGAATAAATGGGTTAAGTTCACCATCTAAAATTGCCTGCGCATTTCCTTCTTCATGATTTGTTCGATGGTCTTTCACAAGCTGATAGGGATGAAGTACATAAGATCGAATTTGGCTTCCCCATTCCGCTTTCTTATATTCTCCACGAAGTTCAGCTATTTCTTTCTCCTGTTCCTCTCTCTTGATTTCAAGTAACCGTGCTCGAAGAACGCGCAAGGCATTTTCGCGGTTTTGCAATTGAGATCTTTCATTCTGGCAAGAAACAACTATTCCTGTAGGAAGGTGAGTTATTCTTACAGCTGTGGAATTTTTTTGAACATTTTGCCCGCCAGCGCCTGCAGATTTATAAACATCAATTCTAATTTCATCCGGGTTGATTGATATTTCATCAGTATCAGTCACTTCAGGAAGGATTTCTACCATGGCAAATGACGTGTGGCGTTTATGATTTGCATCAAAAGGAGAAATGCGAACGAGTCGATGAGTTCCCTTCTCTGAATGTAAATATCCGTAGGCGTAGCGACCGTTGATTGCAATCGTAACACTTTTTATACCTGCTTCTTCACCCGGTGTCGAGTCTAAAACGACAACTTCAAAATTATTTTTTTCTGCCCAACGTAAATACATTCGTAGAAGCATCTCGGCCCAATCCTGAGATTCAGTACCACCTGCACCTGCATGGATAGATAGGAGGGCATTCCCAACATCATAAGGGCCAGACAACAAGAGAGTCAACTCTTTTTTCTCCAGGTTTTTTTCAACGCCGATTAATTCACTCTCAATTTCATCACGAAGGCTTTCCTCTTCCATTTCAGCCAATTCTGACAGTCCTGAAATTTTATCTTTTAAAGATTTCCAATCATTTACTTCATTTTTAAGGTCAGATATTCTTTTCATCAATCGCTGAGCCTCTGGAGGATTATCCCAGATTTTCCCATCAGCTGATTGGTTTTCTAATCTTTGTAACTCAGATTCCTTTTTGCCGAGGTCAAAGATACACCAATAAATTTTGAATTTTTGTTGAGCAGTGCTCCAGACGCGAGATAATTTCTTTCATACTAACTCCTGAAATTATGATTAACTACGAAGAAAGGTTGGATAAACAGATTTTATTATCTTAGAATACCTTCAATAAATGCTTTTTTGTCAAAAGGCAGCAAATCCTCTGGTGTTTCACCAAGACCAGCGTACAAAATTGGGATTCCTAATTCGTTTTGTATGGCAAACGTGATTCCACCTCGAGCGGAGGAGTCTAGTTTCGTCAATATAATACCATCCACTTTAACAGCTTCCTTAAAAGCTTTCGCTTGTTGGAGAGCATTCTGCCCTGTAGTAGCGTCAAGGATGAGCCAGGTTGCACATGGAGCACCAGGTAACGCTTTTCCAGCTACCCGATAGATTTTCTTTAATTCTTCCATCAAATTGTAGCGCGTATGTAGCCTGCCTGCTGTATCAATGATGACAATATCAGCCTTTTGTGAAATTCCTGATTGAATTGCATCGTAGGCCACGGCTGCTGAATCACCCCCGGGTTGTCCAGAGATGACCGGCACATTTAGACGTTTACCCCATACCTGTAACTGCTCTGTTGCCGCAGCGCGGTAAGTATCAGCGGCACCCATCACCACCGTTTTTCCGTCTTTCTGAAACCTCTTAGCCAATTTTGCAGATGTTGTTGTCTTACCTGAACCATTAACACCGACCATCAAAATGACATGTGGAGTAGGGGGAGGCAAAATTTCGTCTGGCGTTTCTTGAATTAAATCTGAAAGAACTTGTTTTAAATGTTTGTTCAATTCGCCTGACTTCGTAATGCCTTCACGATCTACAATTTCTTTTAAATCATTAATTATGATTATTGTTGTGTCAACACCCAAATCTGCTTGAAATAATGTGGCTTCAAGTTTATCCCAGATTTCCGCATTGATTTCACTGGTTCCCAAAAGATTTGAAATTCTGCCAAAAGTTACTTTTCTGGTCTTATCAAGACCACGTACCCATTTTGAAAATATATCTGCCATAACGAAATTATATCATCCGATTCTAATTCGTGATTGATCGCTACTTAACTGTTTTACGATTTTGATGCAAGCTGTCCACATCCAGCAGCAATTTCTGTACCACGTTTCATTCGGATGCTGCAGGGTATATGATTTTGATCTAGTATCTCCTTGAAAAGGGCGATTTTCTCTTTTGAACTTCCTGAGTATTTATAACCAGGGGTTGTGTTCAGACGCATTAAATTTACATGTGCCAGCATACCTTTAAGTAAATGTGACAATTCTTGTGCATCCTTAACAGAATCATTGACTCCATCTATGAGTGCATACTCGAAAGTAATGCGTCGTCTTGTTTTTAATAAATAATCTTTGCAGGCGGAAATCAACTCTTTTAAAGGATGTTTACGATTTATTGGAATCAAAGAGTTTCTTAATTTATCATTTGCTGCATGAAGGCTGATCGCTAAATTTACTTGACGATGTTCGTCTCCAAATCGATTGATACCCTGAATGAGCCCCACAGTAGAAATTGTTATTCTACGCTCGCTAAATTTAAAACCTTCATTGTCATTGAGAATATCAATTGCTTTCATGGTATTTTCATAATTATTGAATGGTTCTCCCATACCCATTATAACGATATTTGTTAGATGCTCATTTGAAAGTGTTAACTGTTTTGCATAAAATAGTACCTGTTTAACAATCTCATCAGTTGATAGATTACGGTGAAATCCCATCTGGCCAGTTGCGCAAAAATCACAATTCATTTGGCATCCAATTTGAGTGGAAATGCAGATGGTGTTGCGGGTATTGTAACGCATTAATACGGTTTCGATGGTTTTACCATCTGATAATTCAAGTAGTGTCTTTTCAGTATTGCCATCCTGAGAAGTGATAATATTCACAGGTATAAGCCGGTCAAATATGAAGTTCTCTTTAAGACTTAACCGTAGTGTTTTTGGGATAGTTGAGAAATCATCGAAAGTTTCCCAATATTGATGATAAAGACCTTGCCAAAGTTGTTTTACACGATACGACTTCACATTTAAAGTGCGCAGGTGTTGTTCAAATTCATTAAAGGTGAAGTTATGGAGATCGGGTTTATTTATTATTTTCATGGTTTTTTATCATAAAATTGACGATTGAGGAGAGTTGGTCAAAGACAAAATCGGGTTGCGGAGAGAAAGTTTTCAATTTCTCCTGAGTTGTCACACCCGAGAGAACTAATGCGGTAGGGCACCCAGCGTTAAGGCCGCCAAGGATATCTGTCTCATACCGATCCCCAACAACAAGTGTTTGTTCCTTTCGTGTGCCCATCCGTTTAAGGGCAATTTCCATCATATCAGGATATGGTTTTCCACACAATATTGGCGAGTGATCAGTAGCGGCTTCAATTGCTGCCAATATTGCACCCGTGCCAATAGTTTGGCCTTCAGGTGTTGGAAAGGAATTATCAGGATTCGTTCCGTAGAATGGAATCCCATTATTAATGAAAATTGCTGCTTTGCTCATCTTCTCGTAAGTAAGCATACGATCCATTCCTACAACAACACACTGCGGTGTTTTGTCGTCGTGGAAAAACCCACCTCTTTTGAGAATGTTGTGTAAGCCACTTTCGCCGATGATGTAAATTCCTCCGCCATTTGGATAGACAGCTTGCAGTTTAATTAATGTTGCTAATGACGAGTTGACAACTTGATCACATGTCGCGGTAATCCCAAAGAAGTAGAGCTTTTCCAGATACTGCTCTTCATCACGGGTGGAATTATTTGTCGCAAATGTATATGAAATTTTTGCATCGTCCAGTTTGTTAAAAATATCTGGCAGATTTCCTATGGCTTTTGTACTCTTCCACAATACACCATCCATATCAAGGATGAGGGCCTTAATTAATTTCAATGAAGGATGATCGTGACCCATTTGAATGATGCTCCCAAAGAACTTGATTTACCAGGATAACGGTTTAGCGAGACTGTCAAATAATAAGATGTTCCAATTATTTTGAAGGAGGTTCTAATACTTTATCAGCAAGACCGTATTCTACAGCTTTCTGCGCGTCAAAGTATACATCTCGATCTGTGTCTTTTTCAATGGTATCCAGCGGCTGTCCGGTGCAATCAGATAAAATTGAGTTCAATTTTCTCTTTAATCGTAAAATTTCATTAGCTTGAATTTCAATGTCGGAAGCCTGTCCTTGAGTTCCTCCCAGTGGCTGATGCATATGAATAGTCGCGTTTGGCAACACAAAACGATGACCTTTTGTGCCAGCGGTTAAAATTACAGTACCAAATGAGGCTGTGACACCAACTGCGAAGGTATTAATGACATTGGGAATCATTTTCATGGTATCGTAAATTGCTAACCCAGAATAAACGACTCCGCCAGGGGAGTTAATATACAGCTGAATTTCACCTTCAGGATCTTCTCGGCTAAGATAGAGAAGTTGAGCAATTATTGAGTTTGCACTCTGATCATTAATCTGGGTACCAAGAAAAATAATCCGGTTCTTTAATAACAACGAATATATATCGTATGCGCGCTCTCCGCGGTTGCTGGTTTCGACAACCATTGGAACAAGAGATCTAAAATTAGTATTTTCCATTTGTTTTCTCCTGAAAACCGACTAATAAGAACATTAATCACTTTAATGTTCTTATTAGTATAATCATGGACTGTTAATGTTTTGTATAAATAACCTATTCTTCTGAGGATGCTTCTTGTTCAGGAATTATTTCAGGTGTTTCATCATGAACTGGCTCTTCAAGGAGTTCAGATTCATTTTCTTTTGCACCATCTGGTTCTTCATATTGACCTGATGCTAAAGCAACAATACGTTTCATGAGTTTATCATTAAGCAATTGATTTGCTGCATCCATTGTAATCCGTTGCGCAATCGCATCAGATTTTTGTTTGGGTAGCTGGCTCAGATAGGAGTAGAGACCGCTGCGCATGGTTGTTTCTGCTACACGAGTTTGCAATTCTTCAGGTTCAACGGTTATTTTTTCATGCTTTGCAATTTCTTCAAGAACGAGGACGCGATGTATACGAGATTTAATATTCTCACGCTGTTCTTCTATGATTTCTTCTCTTGTTTGATTGTTTACCTTGAGATATGTATCAAATTCCATACCCTGTTTTGAAACCGATTGTTCTAATTGTTCGAAATAAGCTTCTACTTCAGAGTCAAATAATTCTTCTGGGTATTTTACAGGAGAGTTTTCAACAATTTCATCAAGGACTTCTGTGAGATAACCTTCTTCATACTGTTGTTTGCGATATGTTTCAATTTGTTCTTTAATTGAAGCTTTTAATTCTTCTAATGTTTCAAGTTCCGTGTTGATAGATTGCGCAAATTCATCATTAGCTTCCGGTAATTCAGCTTCGCTAATGGCAGTCACTTTGAAAGAAAACTCAACATCTTTTTCAAAGAGATCATCCTCTTTTTCAAGGTCTGAATAACGGTGAATTATTGTCTTTTCATCATTGATATTTAAACCAATCACTTCATTTATAAACCCTTGGAAGGGCATCACGTCTTTGTGATCGAAGTCAGCATTAACATAGATAGTTTCTGTGCGGTCTTTTGAGATTTCAGCAGTTTGACCTTCTTCTGGGTTCAGAATTGTTTCGCTGAGAACGATCTGTACCATGTCACCAGTTTCAACCGACCGATCTTCAACTGGCTCAGTGATTGCTTGTTGCACTTGCAAATTCATTAATACCTGTTGAATCTCATCATCTGATGCCTCTTCGAAAGCGTAATCTTTCTTTATATCACCATATTCACACAGATCAACCTCAGGCATCAGAGGGATAGTGAAGGAGAATTTTGGCGGTTGTTTACTGATGATTTCGTCTAATGAACCAGGCCCATAAGGTTTAATATCGGATTCGTCGATAAGTTTCGGATAGATTTCGTTGATAAGCGATTCTAATGCTTCTTCAATGATTGCATCTTCTCCGAAATGCCGAAGAAGAACAGAATACGGAGCTTTTCCAGGGCGAAAGCCTGGAATTTTCGTTTGCTTTGAAATACTCCGCACTGCGAGCCGCTTATGGCGTTCAAGGAGTTCTTGTTCCACTTCTGCGATAATATTTATACGATGATTTTCTTTTAACTGTGTTTCGATTTTCAAGATAGTTTCCTCTTAGCTATGATAGATAATCTTTGTATAGGGAAGGAGGGGGTCGAACCCTCACGCCTTACGGCACGTGATCCTAAGTCACGCCTGTCTGCCAATTCCAGCACTCCCCCGCGACAGTCTATTATAAGTCAACGCTATGAGATTCGTCAAACATTCTAATAGAAATTTAGAAATACCTACTTGTATTATGGAAGTC
The DNA here is from genome assembly GCA_964595925.1 of uncultured Anaerolineaceae bacterium. Taxonomy (GTDB): domain Bacteria; phylum Chloroflexota; class Anaerolineae; order Anaerolineales; family Anaerolineaceae; genus SpSt-1165. The sequence goes on from CAZQSG010000056.1 coordinate 15,913, forward strand.
TTCTAAGCAGAACGTCTTTCGGGGAGAACCTTACGGTTTTCTTCTGATGTTTCTTGGATGATAGATTGATATATTGAATAGACTTTAAATAATAAACAAAGCCCTCATCTATGTTATTCTTAAGAAAGTATGGTTGTATTTACTAATTGATTCAAGAAATCAATTTCCGAAATTTGGAGGGGAATCTTTTTGAAAGTCGGTATATTAACCTCACCGTTTTATAAATCATATGTGGTTAATTACCCGCTCAAGGCATTTTCAAAGCAATTGAGGGATGAAAATGTTGCATGTGATTTTTTCTATTTTGATTCAAGGAAACTTTTAAATTATTAGGAAAAGATATTATGCAGAAGACAAAAAATAATCTACTAGTTATATTTTTTATACTAATTTCTTTCGTTACTCAGATTTTCGCAATTATTGAATTGACAAAAACAAAAAGTGAAACCGAATTTTTATTCGGTTTATCTTCGCAAAGACTCGTACTAATAATCGGTTTATTAGTAATTACCTTTTTGGCTGACCTTTTATTAGTCCAATTTCTATTAAAAACCAAAAACTATCATAAAATGGCTCACAATATTTACTCTAATGAAACAAGAAAAATGAAAATAACTTTGTGGCTGCTGCTCTCAATTTATTTTTTCTGGTTGCTTTTTACACTGCCTGATTATCGCTTAGGCAAGTTTATGGGCTATTGGCAAATGTTAGAGCCCTTATATCTAACATTGTTTATAAATCAACTTATGATATTTCTTACTATTTATATATTTGAACCAGGGACGCCTTCATTTTCGTTAAAAGGAATTATTAAAAATAATTGGCGAGTGATAGCAATAATAATTTTATTGATCGCATCAATTTTAGCAGGTTTAAAATTGATGGGGCAAAGCATATTGTTTGATTCATCCTATTGGAATGTTGCAGGTGTTCCTATTCTAGTTGAATATGTATATCTGTACCTTGGCTTTTCTCTTTTTTACCCGGCATTCAAAAAATTATATAAATTCAAAAATAAAATTCAACTTACAAATATTAGTATATTCGTCATTATTTGGTTGATCA
>CAZQSG010000057.1:0-16769 GCA_964595925.1 uncultured Anaerolineaceae bacterium
TATAGTACAATTGCGGCATTGGAAGAAAACACAGGAGAAATGATGAGCAGTACCTCTGATAAAACGACTCTCTCTTCAACCGTCCAACATCCAGAAAAAGATCGTTCATGGCTGAAGTCATATATCCCTCTCTTTATTGGCGAAGCATTTTCGATTCTTGGTTCAGTACTGGTGCAGTTTGCCATTGTCTGGTGGCTGACTGATACAACAGGTTCTGCAACTACTTTAGCCAGTGGCAGTATTGCTATCATTGTGCCCGGCGCGTTGCTGGGCCCTTTTCTCGGCACCCTGGTGGACCGCCTTGACCGCCGTTGGGTACTGGTGATTACAGATACGATTATTTCGCTGGGAACCATTTTTTTAATCATCATGTTCTGGCTTGAACGGGTGGAAATCTGGCATATCTTTGTAGTGTTTGGAATCTCTTCAATTTTTGGCAGCCTTCAATGGTCCGCGATGCAAGCTGTGACCAGCACCATCGTACCTGAAGAACATCTCCAGCGGATGCAGGGTCTGGTTACCATGGTCCAGTCTGGTATCACAATTGGCGCTCCTCCCCTAGGCGCTTTGTTGTTGAGTATCTTACCAATTTATCAAATCCTCAGCCTCGATGTAATCACGGCTGTCATTGCCGTCAGTTTAATCTGGATCATTAAAATTCCAAAAATTATTCAGACGAATGAAAAGGTTGTTTCGCCCCAAAACATGTGGATGGATTTCAAAGAGGGTTTTTCCTTTATGACTCATTACCGCGGCATGCTCTACATGGTGCTGGCATTTGCCTTGATGAATATGATCCTTGAACCAATGTTCACATTCTTCCCGCTTTATATTACGGATTATTTTGGACTGGGTGCGCTAGAATTGGGCTTTATCAGCACATCCTGGGGGGGCGGTATGCTGCTGGGTGGCTTACTGATGAGTGTGTGGGGTGGTTTCCAGAAAAAAATGAATACAATTTATCTAGGAAACATCCTTTTTAGTATTTTCGCTGCAATGATTGCTGCGGCACGTTCTGATATGTTCTGGTTTGCTCTGGCTGGGGTGCTGCTGATGGCTTTCAGCAATGCTCTCACAAATGCGCCGATTATGGCCATTTTGCAGAGCAAAGTGCCCAAGCATATGCAGGGTAGAATCTTCTCTCTAGTGCAGAGCATGGTGTCGATTTCGGTGCCGATTTCACTGTTAATTTCTGGTCCAATTGCCGATAAATACGGAGTGCATCTGTTTTATTGGGTTGGTGCCATCGGAATGGCACTGATCAGTCTTCTCATGCTGATCAAGCCGATTCGAACGATCGAAGATCAAGAAGTTGACGAACGCTATTTACAGGATGAAATGGTGGCTGTACCTGAGTAAAAAGGCCGTTCAGCGGCTTAAAAAGATCGTTGTCAGTCTGCTCCATTCATCCAGCGATAGTGTTTCTGCACGGCGTGTGGGAGCAATATCCGCTTGCTCCAGCATCTTGACGGTCTCTTCTTTTGAGAGGTGAAGGCCGCCTGAAAGTGAGTTACGCAGGTTTTTTCGCTTCTGGCTGAAACCTGCTTTTGCGAGACGAAAGAATTGATCAATCTGTGCCATCGGGATGCGCGGCTCAGGATACAGGTCAACTCGCAGCGTGACAGAATCAACGCTGGGGGTAGGGAAAAACGCCCCGGCTGGAATTTTCGCAACACGGGTGGGACTACCATAGACATGAACGCTCAAAGATAGCAGGCTCATTTTGCCTTTCGCGGCAATGATGCGCTCTGCGACTTCTTTCTGCATAGTGAACACCACCCGTTCTGGCCGCACTTTTGCTTCCAGCAAGTGGCGCATAAGTGCGGAGGTGATGTAATAAGGGATGTTGGCGATGCAAATAAAAGGATCATCGCCCATGATGACATTCGGATTCAGTTTCAGCATATCGCCGTGAATAACTTCAACGTTGTCATAGGGACTGATGACTTCATTCAGGACAGGGATCAATTTTTGATCCAGCTCAACCGTCACCACTCGTTTTGCATTGACCGCGAGATAACGTGTCAGACTACCCAATCCGGGGCCAATCTCGAGGACGGTGTCTGTGGGCTGCACACCTGCGCCTTCAACAATACGTTGAATGGCAGTATCATCAATGAGAAAGTTTTGTCCGAGGCTTTTCTTTGGAATCAGTCCATGTGCCTTGAGGAGAGTTGGAACAGAAATGGGAGGTAATTGCGTTGAATTCATGCTTTTTCCTAAGGCAATACCCATAGAATGGTGGGGGGAACAGGGGTAAGAAAATAAACGGTCACCCAATGATACCATCCGACATAATCTTCATCCGAGTAACCAAGATCAATCCAGTAGCGGCCGGGAATGCCGCCGCCAGAATCGCATACTACACCACGGCCATAGCCGGGAATGTAGACTTCCTGACCAACCATTGATGGATACCAGGCGGCGGCAACCGCCACGACGCCCTTTTCAAGGGTGCATCCGCCACGTGTTGTGGTATGTGCCTCAGGGCCATCACTAAAAGCGCTGGGGTGATAAGAGGTGGCATACATCTTTACCGCTCGGTAATATTCCAGATTTCCATATTCGCTTTCGACTGTATTAATTTCGATTAATTGACCATACCCTAATATTTCATCCTGTGGTTCACTGGCTATCCAGTTTTCTTCAACCGTGCGATTCACTTCGATATCATTTTCGTAACGCACCAGGGTGCGGGTAACATCAATACCGGTTTGTCCGGCCTGTATCAGACTGCGCCCGTCTAAAGCTAATTCGGGATCAGGTTCAAATAGCCGCCCGTAGGGGGTGGTGTGCTGTTCAAGGATGGTTTCTTCCCGTACGCGAACGAGTTGAATTTGTCTATTCTGCGGAAGGGGTTGCTCCACTGCTGGTGTCACCAGATCGAGGTTCTGCGGACTGACACCAAGATCAATGAGGGCTTCTCCGACTGACCCCGCAGCTGAGAAACCTTCAATGGTTTGTTCGTTTATGGTAACAGTAACGGGAGTTGCTTGTTTGATAGTGACGAGAGCGTCTTCTTCCAGCGGACTATTTAAATCCATAGAAACACTATCGACGCTGCTGACGGCAATGCCTGCTTCCCAGAGCGCCTCACCAAGAGTGGCTGATGTGCTTTGAATTTCCACCTTCTCTCCATCAATTTCAACGGTAAGTGTAACCGGGGCAATGACCTGGAAAACGTATTGATCCATCCGTGGAAGCTCTTGATTGAACTCGACCTCAAAGCCGTTTAATTGCAGGATTGCGTTAGCAGGTAAGCTGACATCCGCTTCAGAAAGAAGGGTTGAGGGATGGCGGTTGGCGGAGAGGATTTCAGCGATGAGCTCACCATTCTGCCAGAATTGCACCCATACCGCTCTTTCAATGATTATATCTTTACCGCGTGGCAGCCGATCATTAAGATCAGGTTTTATGGTGTCTTGCGGGAGGAGCGGGATGTTGTTTTCGAGTAAAATTTGAGCAACCTGCCGGCTGTTTGACTGGACGGTATAGCTTTCCTCATTGATGATGAGCGTGATTGTGCTGGGCTGCACTAATATGAAAATGATGATCGATATAACGAGTAAAACCCCAGCACCGACCGCATAAATGAGTTTCTTATCCATAACTGCATTGTACCAGATGAGGATTTGGTGGCTTTGAATATGCAGCTGAGTTGAAGGATCGTCGCAGGGTAATCTCATCCATTGTGTAGCAGGGTATGAGTCTGGTTTTTTGAAGATAGTCTTCTATATCCTAGTCTAGGGAGATTTACTTTTTTTTACCTATCCCGAAATCGGCAAAATGCCAATCTTTTCCCTTCCCTATCAGGGAAGGGCTGGGTTAGGTGGCGGGATGGAACTCAATATGGTTGATTTACCGGACCATCTTGACTATGTCAGTGCAAGAGGATGTTCTCCATATTTAGAATAACTAATAAAAATTATCCCGCATTTGACGCAATCAGTTACAATTAGGCTTATGGAATTAATAAAACAACTTGACGTAATCGCGTTTGATGCGGATGATACATTGTGGCGGAATGAAGAGCTATTCTGGGAGTTTAAAGCTGAATTTATAAAAATTCTGGCAAAATATCCGATGATTGATCAGAAGAAATTAGGTCAATTTCTCGATCAGAAAGAAATTGCCAACATTGATTATTATGGCTATGGGTTTAAATCCTATACTCTTTCGATGATTGAGGCCTTCATTGAACTTACTGATGGCAAAGTTGAAGGCAGCGACATTGCTGTGATGCTCCATTTGCTCAAACAGAAGATTCACACGGAATTGGATATCTTCATCGGCGTGAAGGAAACCCTGATGCAGCTTTACGGTGTGGTTGATTTGATGCTCATCACAAAAGGCGACACTCAGGAACAGCACTACAAAATTGATAAATCGGGATTAGGACGGTATTTCCGCTGGATTGAGATTGTTCATACCAAGGACGAGAACGTGTATCATGAAATTTTTCAGAAATATGAGCTCAAACCCGAACGATTCATGATGATCGGCAATTCACTGCGTTCTGATGTGCTTCCAGTATGCGCCCTCGGCGGCAAAGGCGTACATATCCCTAATGACACCAACTGGGCACATGAAAATGAGTTTCCGGAAGAATGGAATAAACTTAACTATGAGGAACTGGATTCTTTCCTTGATTTGATCCCCTTCCTGTATTGATGAATGAAACCATTGATCTCTTCTGATGGTTCTATTTTAGAAACTTATTTAGTGTCTGATTCATCTCTGGAAAAGCTCTTAAAAAATGAGAGTGCCCTTCCATCAATTGCCAATAAGCCGCTGGCGATTAAACCCATTCCTATAAAGTGAATGCCTGAAAGGTGTTCACCGAGGAAGAATATTCCAACAAACAAGGCTGTCACTGGAATTAGGAAAGTGACCAGCAAGGCATTGCTGGCGCCGGACCTGTTTAAAATGCGGAAGTAGAGCAGGTAAGCAACGGCGGTACCGACTAATCCCAGCTCAAGCACAGCGCCCAGTGAAGCAGGCGAAGGCATTGGCGAAAGCCATGGACGATCAATCAATACCATCAAGAGGAACATGATCACTGAGGAAATAGTCACCTGACCGGCGGCGATTACTGTCGGGGAATGTTGTTTTATGCGTTGGGTATAGGCTCCCGCAAACGCATAGCAGAAGGTTGCTCCGAGCATGGCGACCTGCGCCAGAGTATTCATTCCTATCCCCGCCAGACTTTCATATCCGATCATGACAATTACACCGCCAAAGCCAAGCAGGATTCCAATTGTCTTACCACCGGTGAGTTTCTCATGATTGTAAAAATGAGCAATCACAACCCCCCACAAGGGCGCAGAGGCATTCAGAATCGATGTCAGGCCGCTGCTGATCTGTGTTTCGGACCATACGATCAAGGTAAAAGGGAGCACATTGTTCAAGATGCTGATAAGCAGAAAAGGTTTCCATTGCTTCCAGCCATGCGGGAGTTTTTCGCCGCGCAAGCGCAGGATGAAATTGAGCGCAATGGCAGCTGTAAACACCCGTCCAAACACAATTGTCAGGGGTTGCAGGTCGTGAAGAGCAATTTTGATGAAGAAAAAAGAAATACCCCAGGTAATTGAGAGGACAACCAGCAGAAGCCAATCTTGTACAGGCATATGCTTGGGGAATTGCTGTTCGGGCGGATTCTGTTTTAACATAACCCTGATTATAGCTGACGGTATAAAACTCTGCATATATGCAGAGTTTTATTTTAAATATTGAAAGATGAAATGAAAACTGAAAACTTAGAATCGTGAATGAACTCTTGGAGCTAGAGGAGCCACTGAGAATGTTACACGCTTCTTTTCAAAATTAACGCCATCGACTTTCCAGCCAGCGTTTGTCCAGGGTGGGGTCTGGTTCGATGATTCAAATTCTTCTTTCGTCCACCAGTCCGCATCTCTATAAGCAGATTCCGGTAGTGCCTCTCCGACGATTTTCTCAATTTCAGAGAAGTTCATTTTAAGCACGGTGTTATAGGTTTTTGAGTAGGTTAAATATTTTTCGAGCGGGGTATATTTTGACATTCTATTAGGCTCCTGATATATAAACAGCTACTATCCCATGAGCGGTTAAATAAAAATGGGAGGCGATTCATTGTCTATTAAGTATTAGTAGATACAATTGTGATGAAAAGGTGAAGTGCTGAGTGAAAAATCGGTTTGATTGAAAATGTATATTAACAACCGCCTGTTATTTCTATTGTACATTATTTTTCACGAATTGCAGTTTCATTTGTTCGAAATCAAGGAAATTACTTCTCAACAGAGAGGTTGTACGGGTTTATTTTCGGCGAAAGGATTTGAAGGTGTGCTGAATTTTGTACATTTTTTGCTATACTTCAAATATAGAAAATATTCCATTTCGCACATCGTTTTAAAATTGATATGCAGGAGGAGAACTATGAACAACCAATGGAAGCACGACAACCTGCCAATCAACGGCATTCAGATTCATTATTATCGCACGGGAGGGAACAAGCCCCCCATTGTTCTTTCGCATGGCGCCACCGATGACGGGCTCTGCTGGACACCCGTCGCAAAGTTGTTGGCAGAAGAGTATGATGTGATCATGCCCGATGCTCGCGGACATGGAAAATCTGAAATTGGGAACGGTGAATATGGGGTTTTAGCGCGCGCGGAAGATTTGTCTGCATTTATTGATGCCCTGAAACTGGACAGACCTGTTATCATGGGGCACTCTATGGGTGCGCAGACTTCGCTTTTTGCTGCGGCTAACCATAACGAACAAGTCCGTGCTGTAATTCTTGAAGATCCGCTGCTGGTGATAGAAGGCGAAGGTGTCTTTGGCAAAACCTCGGCCGAAGAACTGGGAAAAATGATGCGGGATGGTGCGAGGCGTTCGAAACGATCTTTTAAATTCCTGTTAAGGTCTTACGCTAGAAAAAATCTGGGGTGGAGTGAAGACGAAATAAAACCCTGGGCGGAGTCAAAGAAACGCCTGAGTAATGATTTTATTAAATCTCTGATGGAAATGAAGAAAGAACCGGATGCTTTTGAGACGCTGAAAATGGTTAAATGTCCCCTGTTATTAATTACTGGAAATCGTAGAAAAGGGTCTATTGTTTCAGAAAAAGGAGTGGAGAAAGCCAAAAGCATTCTACCTCATCTGGAAGTGGCGCAGTTTGATGCTGGGCATAACATCCGCCGGGAAGCTTTTGATGGGTATATGCAGGAAGTCAAGCGGTTTTTATCTTCTGTCGAATGAAGATGTTCCTTTTTTATTTCGATAGAATACCCAGCAGCTTGCTGCGTGGGTTCAGCGCCTTAATAAAATCTGTGCCCGAAGGGGAAAAATTCTGTAATACTTCGCTCGCTTGCGGAGAAGATAAGAATTTTGAAGATTTTACTTCTTTATTTGCCACACAATTGTACAGGCCCAATGCGGTTTTCCTTAATGACGCCTGATGAACTGAGGGTAAACTGACTGAACCCATGTCCCCAGTCTTATACGTGCGAGGGAAGGGGCAGAGTTTGGGTAACGGATTTATCCTTACTTTTCGTGGAAAACGCGGTTCCCCTGTATTCACAGTCAATGGAGAAATCATCATTGCCGACAATGGCAACACAGATGGTTCGCAGCAAATAATAGAAGAACACAAACTATATCTCACGCGAGGCGACATTGTCTGCATAGCCGAATCACAGGCTTTGATCGTTGCTGACTATCGTCAGTTTAAGTGGGGACTGAACCAATACGCAATTCTCATACCTGAACAAGCACAAAAAAGTTAGCGGAACTTTTTCCATCGTTCTCTCGTCTAATTATTACAATGGGGAAATTTCTCCCCATTCCACCTGAAATGTAAGAGGAGAACTTACGATGAAGAAGAATTTACGTGTTATGTTGTTATTGTCTATTGTATTGTCCTTGCTGTTTTCTTCCTGCGGCTTTCTATTCTCGAAAACTACGCGGGAAGAGAATGCTCCTCAAGAGGAAACTTCTGACGAAAGCCAGCCTGTAGAGATCGGCGAAGCCGAAGAAGTCCAGGTTGAAGAACCGCGTTATTCCAATGAAGCAGATGCTGAAGAGGGTAATTATGTCACTGAAGGTGAAGTGGTTGCTGAAACAGCGAAAGAAGAATTATCATCAGGAGAAGCTGAAGACGAAAGTTACCCCAGGCCTATACCCACCCAATCCGCACCCAATGACGATCCCTACGGCGCCACGTTCTTTGAAAACTACGGTGTCAACCCCATGATTGATACCGAAGATGACCATTTTTCAACCTTTGCTGTTGATGTCGATTCCGGGTCTTATACCATCGCGCGCCGCTGGCTGAATGATGGCTACATGCCTGATAAAGATAGTGTGCGCGTTGAAGAATTCGTTAACTACTTCGATCAGGGATATGACTACCCCGAAGGTCGCCGGGCCTTCACAATCAATCTCGATGGCGGGCCAGCCCCCTTCACCGAGAGCAGCCGCTACCAGATTCTACGAGTTGGTTTGCAGGGCTACACCGTGGACGCCGAAGACCGCGAAGATGTCAGCCTGACTTTCGTAATCGATGTTTCTGGCTCAATGGACATGGAAAACCGTCTTGGGCTGGTGAAGCAATCCCTCGAATTATTGGTAGACCAATTGGGCCGCAATGACCGTGTTTCGATCGTTGTCTATGGCACTGACGCTCGTGCTATTCTGGAGCCTACCAGCGGTAACAATAAAGAAGAGATCATCGACGCCATCTATCGGCTTCAACCCGAAGGCTCCACAAACGCTGAAGCCGGAATCAAAATGGGTTACAAAATGGCCATGCAGGGTTTCCTGCGAGACGGCCTCAACCGCGTTATTCTGTGCTCTGACGGCGTCGCCAACGTTGGCAACACCGGTGCAGACAGCATCTGGGAACAGGTTGAACATTATGCCTCCGAGGGCGTTACCCTCACCACGATTGGTTTTGGGATGGGTAACTACAATGACGTCCTGATGGAACAGCTTGCAGATCAGGGCGATGGTTTCTACGCCTACATCGACACCTATCAAGAATCAGAGAAACTCTTCCTGGAGAACCTTACTTCTACTCTGCAAGTGATCGCATTAGATGCCAAAGTACAGGTTGAATTCAATCCCGAAGTGGTCGCCCGATACCGTTTGATCGGTTTCGAAAACCGTGATATAGCGGATGAAGATTTCCGCAATGATGAAGTTGATGCCGGCGAGATCGGCGCTGGCCACAATGTTACAGCGCTGTATGAATTCAAACTCTTTGAAGACGCCCGCGGCGAAGTCGCCAATGTGATGATGCGCTGGGAAGATCCCAAAAACCATGAGATTACCGAGATCAACGAATCTATCCACACCCGCGACCTCTATGATGATTGGGACGAAGCCAGCCGCTACTTCCAATGGGACGTACTCACTGCCGAATTCGCCGAGGTGCTGCGCGAGAGCTATTGGGCACAGGATGTTACCTTTGAAGACATTCTCGAAGAACTGGAAGGCATCGGATACTGGTACTGGGATGAGGATGAAGACCGCTACGAAATGATTGATATGATCGAAACAGCGGCCTGGTTAAGCCAGTAAGAATGACTTAAATATTGATTAATCACGGGCTTGTTGCAAAAGATTCTTGGTTTTTCAGACGCCCGATGATCTGAGAGGTAATTTCTTTGGGCTTTGCCCCAAAGAAATTACCCTCGTTGCTTCCCAAAGAAAACATTAATCGCATTTGAATGACTTGATTTTTACTAAGCTTCTTTCTTCTTCACCTGTAACGGAATCAACACCAGCATAGAGGCCAGGAACGAAACCGCCACCAGACTATACAGGAAGAGGTAGCCGGAAGAGGCAGAGCCAAGCACCCGATTGATGGGATCAATCAACACCCCGCCCAGCAGGCGCGCCGTACCGGAACCGATGCAGGTAGCGATATTTGCGATGCCCAGATAACGTGCAGCCTCGCCTTTTGGGACAATATCCGTGGCGAGTGCCCAGGAGGCCGAAAGATAAGTGCCCACTCCCATGCCGATAATTCCTCCCGCAACGAATAAAAAAGTTTCCGTTCGAACTAAAAGGAGCAGCACCGCGCCAATGAAGGAGATCACTCCCGAAGCGATCATGACTGGCTTGCGCCCAAATTTATCCGCCAGCCGGCCTGCAATCAGCGCCAGGAAGATCAGCGCCACACCAAGGATCACTTTCAACGTTCCATAGAAGCTTTGCGCTTCTCCCTGGCTCATCCCGATCACATCGATGAGATAATTAATCAGGAAAGTGTTCACTGCGATGAAGGCACCCCAGAAGAGAATTCGGTTTGCAAACCACCATCCAAATATCGGGTGCTCTTTGAAATTCACATAAAAAGCCCCCTTGAGAGCTTCTCCCACCGATTTTGCGGCAACGGCTTCATCAACTGCATCCGATTCCTCCCGCGCCCAAATGGCCGTGATGGTAATACAAATGATATATAGAACTACCGGGGACATCGCCGCAGCATACACCGCAGACTGCCCCCACTGATCAACTTTGCCCAACAACATTCCTGCCACAGCACCGCCAACAATCATGGCAACGATGTCTATTACAGCTTTCACGCTCGAAGCGAGGCCGCGTTGCTCCTCCGGTACCAGATCAGGAATCAAAGCTTGCCAGGGGCCCTGCAGAATATTGGAGGAGAACTGACTGAAAATGACTACCAAAAACAATACCCATAAGGCAGGCGCCGCTGCTAACAGGAACATCGCAATTGTAAGCAGCACCCCTCCCATGATGATGAATGGAATCCTGCGCCCCAGTTTGGTTCTGGCGCGGTCAGAGAAAACACCGACAATGGGCTGCACAGCCATGGCAACCAGCAGGCCGACAAAACCCACCAGACCGAGGGCAGTATTCGGAGCGCCCGGCGCCAGTTGACGGGCCTTGAAAGCCTGCATCGGGTCTTGTATATTCGAGGTAAACGTCAGGGCAAAGCCCATTGAGCTGATAACAAGTATACGGAAGATGGAAATTTTTTTCATGATAACTCCCTGCTTTATGTCAGATATTGAGGTGCAATTTCTTTGATTCGTTCGATGGAAGCCAATGCTTCAGGAACCGTCAATTCAAAAATGATGGGCCCTTGAAAATCAACCTTTTCTAAGCGATCCAGCAGCTGCACAACATCCAGATCACCTGTTCCGAGGGCATGATGGTCTTCGCCATAGCCACGGATTCCTTCTGGCATCTGCTTGCAATCGTGCAGATGCACCTCTGCCAGACGAGGAAGAATCCTGTCAAAGACTTCCCAGAAGTCGTACCAACCGCAAAAACCAGCCAGCACATGCCCGACATCAAGACAGATCGAAAGATCAAGTTCCTCCGCCATTTCAAGTGTCAGGTCAAGCGGAAACTCAATGGTTTCAATGGCAATCTTTCGGCCGGGAATGCCTGTTTCTTTTAGAATTTCAGTGATGCTGGTTTTAGCGGCTGTCTGGAATTGACGCAGCAAATAGCCATGCACCATCTCGGGCAGCTTCATATTATAGAACTCTGCCGCTAAAGGGCCGGTGGCATGCAGCACATAGGCTTCCGGTTCCAGCGGCCAGGTGGCCCGAATGCAGTCGATAACCGCTTGTGCAGATCCTTCCCGCACCGGAGCGAGGGGGGTAGATAACTCAAGTGACCAAAGCGGAATGTGCACGGAATAACGCAGTCCCTGTTCTTTCAGCGCTGCAAGGCGTTCGATTGCCTCCGGTGAATAGGCCTGAGGTAAAAAGAGGTTGAGATCGCCGCTCAATTCAATGGGATTGAATCTCTGTTCAAATAAACTTTTCACCAATTGAGCATGGTCAAAACCTGCCAGACTTCCCAGTATTTCTGTCGGAGACGATGCAGTCGGCAGAAGGCTGTTCAACTGCAAAGTCATAATTCCAAAGTCCATCCTGTCCTCCTTAAATCTCAGTTAACTTACCCCTTCATTATATGCACATTTCTTGCTTTTCACAAAATGTGAATTCAGCACCGTTTATAGGTTTTTATTATTTCTGACGACAGGTATTTTTAAATTTTCTCTTAGAAAAATATTTTTATTTGAAAGAATTATTCGTGGCAAAATTCACAGTTTTCCTTTATATTAAGAACAATTATCCAACAAAATCCTAACAAAAAGGTAAAAATCATGCCATCAAAAGAATTGCTTTTCTCAGTACTGCGTCATGAAACAACTGATCGGGTGCCCTGGGTGCCGTTCGCTGGTGTGCACGCCGGAAAACTAAAAGGCTACACAGGGCAGGCTATGCTCACAGATGCGGACAAGTTGTTTGACTCTCTTATAGAGGTCAATAAAGTCTATGATCCCGATGGACAACCAATTATGTTTGATCTGCAAATTGAAGCTGAAATCCTTGGTTGCGAATTGTTATGGGCGGACGATGCCCCACCATCAGTTGTCAGCCATCCTCTCTTTGATGATCTCATAATCCCCACCTATATTCCAAAGTCCACCGACGGGCGTCTGCCAATGGTGCTGGATGTGATGAAGCGCATGAAGCAGGCAGTCGGGGAAAAGACCGCGCTCTATGGACTGGTGACTGGTCCCTTCACGTTGGCCACCCACCTGCGTGGAACCGAGATATTCATGGACACCTATGACCAGTCTGAGTTTCTAAGAGAACTGCTGGTATATTGCACGAAAGTTGCAAAAGCTGTTGCCGGGTATTATATCGATGCAGGGATGGACATCATCGCTGTCGTTGATCCGGTGGTCTCGCAGGTCAGTCCACGCATGTTTAACAAATTCCTCTCTGAGCCGTTTACCGAAATTTTTGACTTCATCCGTGACCAGAAGGTTTTCTCTTCATTTTTTGTGTGCGGTGATGCCACAAAGAATATTAAGGTGATGTGCGAAACTGGCCCAGACTGTATATCGATTGATGAGAATATTAACATGGTTACAGCAAAAGCTGTCACGGATGAATATAATATCACTATAGCTGGAAATATTCCGCTTTCAACTGTGATGCTTCTTGGAACCCAACAAGATAATATGAAGTATGTGGTTGATCTGATGCAATCTGTAAATCACACCAACCTGATCATCTCCCCCGGCTGTGATATGCCTTATGATGTCCCTCTTGAAAATACGATCGGAGCCATGGAAGCCGTTCGGAATCCCGAGAGCATCCAGCAGCTCGTAAAGAATTATACAAGTTCGCTCGACGATATCGAAATCGAGATGCCTGATTATGCCAATCTGGAAAAACCATTAATTGAGGTTTTCACCATTGACTCCGCCACCTGTGCGGCTTGCGGTTATATGACCGCCGTTGCCAGACAGGTTACCGAGAGCTTCGGAGGCTCCGTTGATTTCATTGAGCGCAAAAGCACTAGCCTTGAGAATATCGCCCGTATCAGAAAGCTGGGATTCGCTCATCTGCCTTCAATCTGCATTAATGGCGAGTTGAAATATTCTTCAAACATTCCTCATCAAGGTGAATTGCGGGAAGAAATCGAAAAACTACTCAAGTAATCATTCAGACAGGAATAATAATGTTGAGATCAAAGCAGGTGTGAGGTAAAACTCACACCTGCTAACTTAAAAATTTAAGTTGAATGGAATCTTCTATTGTTATGCCTTACCGGCAGTTCCAAACAACATCAGGTACTGTGTACAAATCGTGATATACGATTCAATGAGCTGTTCTTCCACCGTGAAGATGTCTGTCTGTTTCTCGGCAGCTTTCTCTCGAATTCGGTTTTCAAAATCTTTGAAGATTACGGTTGCAATATTCACCTTACATATTCCTCTGGAAATTGATCCAAGAAATTGCTCGTTAGAAAGCCCAGACCCTCCGTGCATGACAAGCGGAACTGGTGAGACTGCATTCACCCGCATAAGCAAATCAAGATCAAGTTGAGGAGTACGCTTGTATTCACCATGTGCGGTACCAAAAGCAATGGCAAGAAAATCAACACCGGTTGCCTTGACGAATTTTTCCACCATCTTCGGCTGAGTGAAGTAATTTTTCGCCTTGTCAATATCATAATCTGCACCAACACCAACATGACCTAATTCTGCTTCTACTCCCACGCCGACTGCTTTCCCTGCTTTCGCAATCATCTGGCTGATACGAGCATTTTCTTCAAACGGTAGCATGGAGCCATCGAACATCACATCGGTGAAACCATAGCGAATCGCTTTGATGCAGTTTTCATAACTGCTGCCGTGGTCAAGCATCAGCGAAACGGGAACACTGGCTCTTTCAGCCAGAACACGCATTCCGGTGCAGACCGCTTCAGCTCCAGGACTCTGGAACCATCCATCATACATCCCAATAATTACTGGCGCATGTACCGCTTCAGCAGCACGAACGACACCCACCGCAGCATTCAAACTGGGAGCATCAAAAAGAGGAACTGCATACCCATTTTGTCGGGCATCTAACAAGGTTTTTTTCATTGAAATAAGTGCCATAATTTTCTCCTATACAATCAACCTGTGTTTAACAATAAAAGAAGCCGATGCTGCCTTTACTCATACTCATTCAGAAATTGAAATACTGCATCCAACGTCGGAATTGCAACCCGCCCGCCCACTCGCAGGCATTCAAGCGCAGCAGCAGCTGTGGCAAATTTCGCGATGCGGCGTACATCCCATCTCTGACTGAGACCATACAGATAAGCGCCGTGGAAAACATCCCCCGCACCGGTTGTGTCAATCGCTTCAACCGGATAGGCAGGAGTGTGAAAGTGTTCTTCCGCAGTAATCGTATAACTGCCATCACTGCCCTCTGTTTGCACCACTATACGCGGCCCCAGCTCGAGAGCTTTTCTACCTGCTTCAAAAACATCATCAATAGTGGTCAATGCCCGCAAATAACCAGAGCCGCTGATGAGGATGTCGGTTTGCTGCACAAGACGGAAATTTGCGTCCCCGAGCTGCTTTTCATTTGTCCTTCCAGCGTCAAACATGACCTGCTTTCCGGCCTCGTGCATCCAGCGTGCTGCCTGCCCAGCAGCTTCCGGGTGATACCCATCTAGATGGAGATAGTCGGCCTGAATGATAAAATCGCGATCAAGCTGATCGGGCGTAAGAAAATGATCCCAAAAATTATCTCTGACCGAAAAATGGCGTTCGCCACTCTTTTCATCAATATACACGACGCAGATTTGATTTTCTGGATAGGGCATGATGATAGTATGATCCAGATTGACGTCGTATCTGGCAAGCAGCTGGTGTTTGATCTCCCCCATCTGGTCGCTGCCAGAGGTACCGATGAACGCTGTAGATAACCCAAATTTTTGTGCAGTTACCAGGGCGGTTGCCACCAAACCCCCGCCATCAATAAGGGTGCTGGAGGGGGTTCCTGTATTTTCCCAGGTTGGCATGTGCGGTAGTCGAATGAGCATATCTAACACATTCATGCCAATTCCAACTATGTCTATCTTTTTTGTCATCCCGGCGCTATCCTTAGAAAATCCAATATCAATAGTTTACGATGGATTGAGAAAAACGAACAGTGATAGATAGCAAAAAATCACTGCTGATTCTCCGCAATCCCACAGGAGCATGTGGAAAACAAACATCTCAACAAGCCAGGGTTATCGTACCAGTTCATGCTTAATCAGTTTTCTCAAGGAGAGATCGCATCCATTTGGCATAGACTGGCAGCACTTCTTCAGGCGCAGCCAAATCTGAATGCCAGCGCTTTTCATGCTCCAACACAAACCAACCCTGATAGCCATTGGCATTCAGTACCCGCACAGCTTCGGCAAGTGGTAATTCCCCCGTACCGGGCATGACATAACGCCAGCCATTGTAATGGGTTCCTGCTTCATCAGGGCGATAGACAGCGTCTTTGATGTGACTGTAGACCATGCGCTCCCCGATCTGTTCCCAGATTGTTTCAGCGCTTTCCTGGGAGAACATAAAGGAATTGCCCATATCCCACAAAATATTGAATTGAGGGAAGGGAATCAATTCAAGCAGCAGCTTGCAGTCTTTGGCACCGATCCAAACATCATGGGTTTCAAAATCCCAGCTAATGCCCTGAGCGCCATCGATCTGTAGAATCTTTTCCATCGTATCCCGACCAGCATTAGCGAGTGTCTCGCGAGAGAGATTCTCCGAATCGCCGCCGCCAAACACACGTACATGTTTGGCCTGCAACCGCTGGCAGACTTCTATCGTTCTGCGAGCTTCTTCCAGTGCGGCTGCCTGGTTGGGCGTGTCACAAATTTTGATGCTGCTGCTGACCCCACTGACCTCCAGTCCGAATTCTTGAATCATCTTCCCTGCCTGATCCCTTTGAAACAGAGCATGCTGGCTGATATCGATCTGATCCAGATACCCTCGAAAATCGATTCCATCATATCCGGCCGAAACTGCCTGCGCACAGATTCGCTTCAAATCCCATTCAGGACAGGCTAAGGTTGTATAACTGATTTTCATGGGTGCTCCTTTGGTGAGAGTTTAAAAACCATGCTGGTAGAAGTCTATCAGCGTGTCCCTATGATTTCAAGCTGGTTTTCCATGTGAAAATTAAAAAGAGAATTTCAGTCAAAACCTAAAACAATTATAGTGAAAAAACAGGCTTGCTGAATTTGAGCATAAAATTACTTCGCATACACAATTAAACGGCCCCCAACCGTTTTTCCTCAATAACGCCCGATAAACTGAGGAAGGTTAACCAAACCCCGCAGACATCTTCTCGAATCAGGGACGGGCCTCGAAGAGCAGTTCGACATGGTCAATTGGAGTGCCGTCAATGGAAAAAACACGCAGAGAGGCTGTGATTGTTCCATCAGGTGCTATT
>CAZQSG010000058.1:0-16637 GCA_964595925.1 uncultured Anaerolineaceae bacterium
ATCTCTGGACAAGATGTTACAAGTCAATATACAGACCTTGAATCACGTCTGCGGAATCTTGAAGAAGCTGATGCACAGATGCGCATTTTCATGGAAGAGGCAGAGAGTACTGAAGATGTTTTGATGGTTTATTCCCAGCAAAAACAGATTTCTGAGGAAATTGAAATTATAAAGGGGCAATTAAAATATTATGAAGAAGCATCCTCTTTATCCTCAATTTCTATCGAAGTTTTGCCCAAATTTTCCGCAGCGACCGTTAATACTGGCGGGTGGGAACTTGAAGGAGTATTTAAACGGGCGTTGCAAACCCTGGTGAATGCATTTCAATTTATTGTTGAAGCGCTGGTATGGATTGTTATCGTGATCTTACCTGTCCTTATCTCAATTTCAATACCGCTTATACTATTGCTCATGGTGATCAAAGCATTGGTCAAACGCTCAAAAAAACGAAAGAACAAGAAAATTGTTCCTAGCAACAACGGAAAAGATAGTAAATAAGTAAAATAAAAGAGGTCAGCTTAATTGCTGACCTCTACCTTTACTGGGAGCAAATATAACTAAAAAAAAGGATATTGGGGCGAATGGTCTGTATTAGTGGGGGCAGGAAATTAGTTAATCACTAGATGTTCGGCAACCCAGTCAATCAATTTTTCGGGCATGTATGGTTTTAATAAAAATAGGTTTGCACCTGCCGCAAGACAATCTTTTCTTAAATCCATGCCAGAAACCATTACAATTAGCATGTTTTTACCCGATTTACTCTGGCGAATTGTACGAGTGATCTCAATACTATTGAAATATTTTAGATGTACGTCAAATAAAAGAACAGACGGGTTTTCATCATTAACTTGTTGAAGAATAAAATTACCATCTTCTGGTTGCAAAATGACAACCTGATATCCCTCAAGTGTAAAAAGAGTCTCTAGTAGAGAACACATCGTCAGGTCATCTTCTAAGATAGCGATTTTTGGTACCATGCTAACTCCGATAAAAACAAAATAAAATAAGGTTTCATTTTTGAGGATGAAATGAATTTGAATATAAATAATTATACATTTATTCGGACCTTATTACCCTGCAATATTGTTATTCTCTGAATTATAAAGTGGAACATGAAGTTTGAAAAATCGGCGTTAGCCGATTTTTCAAATTGAATTAGTAAACTATTTGGTCAGATTGAAACTTTCTAAGATTTATCATGTAGTTCGGGATGAGCAAGCCAGAGTCTTTCAATTTTCTCAACCATGGTCAGATTGCGCGAGCCATCGGCGTAATTATCTAAATGCGATTGACTGAATTGCCAGCGGTTGTAATCAAGGGCTTTGCTTTCAATGCCAAACCCCTCTCCTGTACCAGTGGTTTGATGGATTATGCAGCGTTCGCGAATGACCCCCTTCGGTAGTTTGGGTGGACCAGGGTGTTCATCCCCAGAGCGCAGGTAATGTGCTAACCACCAATCATATTGATTCAACCAGGCTGACGGAGATTTCGTGCCCGTAACAAAATGGTCAATGAATGAGGCACGACTGTACATGATAGGTTTCTTGCCTGTTTTGGCTTCTATTATAGTAGCACATTGCAAGATTGTATCCGCAATTGCTGATGGCGGTTTATTATGAGATAGTTCTATATCAAGGACGAGGGGAAATTCACCGATATCATCCCCCACCACTTTTAGAAAATTATCAATCTGTCTGGAAGGGGTGACCCCGGGATAAACAACGTGGTAGGCTGCCCGATAGAGACCGACTCTCTTTGATTCAACCCAATTGCGATTGAACCAACTGTCAACGTACCCCCAACTAATTGTAGCACGTATGCCAACAAATTTAACATTTCGTTTATTGATGGCTATGGCATCCCAATTTATATTACCCTGCCAACGTGATATGTCGATCCCAAAAGGTTTTTCTGACATGATTGATCCTCTACTGTTGATTAGATTAAAGGTTTATGGAAAAGATGCAATACTCATGCCAAAAGGAATATTGAGTCTAATTCGGTATACTTTGCTATTAGTTGGACACAGTTGTGGAATCAACTCTATTCTTTTTGGGATTATTTACAAAAAATAAAACAATGAAGAATGTGACCAGACCAAATATGGCTGCTGTAAGGAATGTAACTTTATAACTCACGTAATCAGCCAACCAGCCACCCAATAGTTGAGCGATTAATGTAGATGGGGCAATTAATGTGTTAATGGTTCCAACATAAGTTGGACGTTCCAGCTCTGTCCCAAAATCAAGTGTGAAGGATAAAAAAACACTCCAAAATGAGCCATTAATAATTCCAGTTAATAAGAAGATTAGATAGAATATGTTAAGTGAGCTTGCAAAGAAAGCCAACAATGCAGTCAGGAAGACTGTGAAGATGCTCACTTCTACCGCGAATTTCCTGCTGATATGATCAGATAGCCATCCGAGGGCGATACCTGAAACGACTGTTGAAAAAAACAAAATGCTCGTTAGGATTCCAATTGTTTTTTCATCGGCCTGGAAATAGTTTATCGCATATAAGATATAAAAGGCTGAAGCCATGGTGCAAAACGGTAATAAAAATCGGATAAGAACAAACCACCGGAAATCCTTATCCTTCTTTAGAATTTCAAGAGCCATTTTTATTACTGGTGGTGTTGAGTTAATGTCCAGAACATCTTCGGTTTCTTCTTCACGAACTGTTCCTAAGAGAACATATGATACCATCATTGCCAGAAAAGCAAAGAAAAAACAAAAGAAATAGCCAGATGGCCCGGATTGTTTTTCCAAAATCAGGCCAGCAATGATAGCACCGATCGAGGAAAGTAAATTTACACTCGCCCCCAGAAGACTAAAAAACATACTTCGTATGTCAGAAGGAATTATTTTACAAATCAGGTTTTGCCATGCATTACCTGTGAAACCACCTCCAAATCCTTGCCAGGTCAGCATTAAGAAGATCAGTAAAATGGCAGTTGTTGGATTAATTCGGTTTGATATTAAAGCAATTATTGCCAATCCTAAGAAAGGTAATCTTTCATGAATTGTCATTTTCATAGTTATCGGTTTGAAGTGACTCTGGCTGGCCACCTTTTTTGCCATAAAAAGTTGAGGAAGTTGAAATCCTATGGTTTGAATTGCCGGAATGAGACCAATCAAAAGAGCTGAGTCAGTAAATTTCAGAAGGAATAAGGGAAGAATTGCTGTTGTAGATGATAAACCCGAACCTAATCCCCAGAAGGATGATTCAATCAAGTTGATCGCGTAGTTGTATCGGAGGTTTTTGTGGCGAGGGAGGTTCATATACCCGGTCCTTGGAAGAATTATCCTGGTTTTATTCGATGTGCTTCAATAACGTTTGGAAGAGTCTCAAGCCGAGCCAGAATTTTGCTGAGTTCTGCGATATCAATTACTTCGAGTGTGAGTTGTATTGTTGCGATATTATGACTTGGTTTTATATTTACATCAAGGATATTCACATTTTCGTCTCTAAGAACAGTTGAAATATCGCCGATGAGGCCTTGTCGATCATAGGCACGAATAACGATAGAAACAGGATACGTTTTATCGGGCTCTCCCCAGGCGACTTTGATGATTCTTTCGCGTTCATCTTCTTGAAGGCGAAGAATATTCGGGCAATCTGCCCGATGGATAGTTACACCTCTACCGCGGGTTATGTAGCCAACAATCGGATCACCTGGTGCTGGTGTGCAGCATGTAGAAAAACTGGTCAGCAATCCCTTGAGGCCGAGGACAGAAACTGCATTTTGATCGTCCTTACGGTCTGCTGGTTGAATCTTCATCAATAATGGATCTTCTTCATCTCCATAAAACTCAGAAAGTAAGTTGATTACTCTTTGTAGAGAAAGATCACCACAGCCAATTGCTACGTGAAGCTCATCCTCGGTTTTATAACCCAGATCAATGGCGAGAATGCTAAGATCAACATCGTCCATGCCGAGACGGGATAATTCTTTATCGAGCATAGATTTGCCTTGTGAGAGATTTTGTTCTTTGGCCTGTGTTTTAAACCAATGACGAATTTTGGAACGTGCTCTTTGGGTATTAACCAGTCCCAAAGTTGAATTTAACCAGTCACGGCTTGGTCCGCCTTGCTTTGCAGTAAGGATTTGCACCTGGTCGCCGGTTTTCAGACGATAATCAAGCGGTACTAATTTGCCGTTGATTTTTGCCCCTCTACAACGGTGGCCCACTGCTGTATGAATACTATAGGCAAAATCTATCGATGTGGCTCCGGTTGGAAGGTCAATAATATCTCCCCGAGGGGTGAAGACATAAATCCTTTCTTGAAGGACATCTGTCTTTAACATCTGCATAAAGGTTTCCGGATCATCCTCTTCTGCAGGAGGTTCATCGAGCATCAAGCGCAGCCATTTGATTTTGTTTTCCAGAGCGATATCACGTTTGCCATGCCGTGTTTCTTTATAAATCCAATGAGCTGCGACCCCAAATTCTGCCTCTTTGTTCATGTCGAAAGTTCTAATTTGAAACTCGATAATATCATTTTTATCAGGGCCGTATTTTACTGATGTATGGAGGGATTGGTAACCTGATGGGAGTTTCATTCCAATATAGTCATCAAATTCACCAGGTATGGGCGCCCATTCTGCGTGAATTAAACCCAGCACAGCATAACAATCAGGGATTGTATTCACAATAATCCGAATACCAAGTTTATCGTAGATGCTATCAAGACCTTTTCCCTGATACTTAGGCCGCATCATTTTCCTGTAGATACTGTAAATGTATTTTCTTCGGCCACTTACAGAAAATTGATCCTGCGGGATATTAGATTGAATCATCTTTTTTGTCAACGTTTCGATCAAGTTATTAAGGATCGCTTTGTGCTCGTCTTCTGATTTTTCAAGATATGAAAGGATACTTTGATAGGTTTCGGGTTCAAGGCATTTAAAACTTTGATCTTCTAATTCCCCTTTCATGCTCCAGATGCCAAGTCGTTCGGCAATAGGGGCGTATATTTCCAGTGTTTCTTTCGCTGTTTTAATCTGTCGATCACGGGGTAAGGGGGAAATGGTTCTTAGATTATGCAATCGGTCAGCGAGTTTTACAACAATAACACGCGCATCGTTGATGATCGCCAGAAAAAGTTTTTTTATTGATTCTGCGTCATTCGAACCCGGGTTTTCATATTGTTTCAAGGTTGTAACCCCGTCAACCATGACAGCAATTCTGGAACCAAATTTTTCTTCAATTTCTTCAATCGTAAATTCTGTATCTTCGACTACGTCATGCAGCAAACTAGCGATTATGGTTTCGGCATCCATACCTAAATCGAGAATAATTTTTGATACTGCCAGGGGGTGACAGAAAAAAGGTTCCCCTGACAGGCGGAGCTGCCCTTCGTGTGCATCTCTTGCAAAGGTAAAAGCATACCAGATGGCTTTAATTTCGTCCTCGGTGAATTTTAATTCACTCCGGTCTTGCCCATAATAAGCAAGAAGTTCAACAATGTTGGATGGGATCGAAAATTTTTTATTTGTTTGCATATTAGAATTTAATAACTCTTGGTTTTGTTCTGAGCATGAAGACTCTAGTATAATTTCAATTAGAATAATATAGGTAATTGTAACATTGAAACAGATTGTTGGTTTTTGAGTGGAACTGCAGAAAAGGAATGGTGTGCTGAAATGGATGCAATGAAAAAACTTGATGAAGTAATTTGGCTTTCACATGAAATCGGCAAGGAAGAGCGCCAATTAGCCATTTTAGGCGAGGGAAATACAAGTGCGAATTGTGAAGATGGCACTTTTTGGGTAAAAGCTTCGGGGCATAGCCTTCCGATCATTGGTTCTGATGGCTTCAGCAGAGTTAGTTTGGAAAAGACATTGGCTTATCTCGATGGTGAAGCCCTGGATGACCAGCAGGTGTCAGATGCCTTAAAAGATTCATTAGTGAACTCTGAATATCCGAAACCATCCGTTGAAACATTTTTACATGCCTTATGCATGGCAGAATGCGGCGCAAAATTTATTGCACATAGCCACGCTGTATCTGTTAACCAGATTCTTTGCAGCAAATTGGGTGCAGAACCATTTTTGGGAAATATATGTCCTGACCAGATTGTCGTATGTGGTTCTGCACCGGCCGTTGTTCCATATATCGATCCAGGTTTTACATTGGCCTTAGCAGTTCGTGAAGAATTCCGACGATATATGGATACTTATGGCAGAACCCCGAAGGTTCTTTTGATGGTGAATCACGGGTTTGTAGCTCTCGGAAAAACAGCAAAAGAAGCTTTGAACATTCAATTGATGACGGATAAATGGGCAAAAATACTGATCGGTGCTTATACCTGCGGTGGTGTTCAATACATGAGTGAAGAGAATGTGCTTCGAATCAGCAACCGGATGGATGAGAAATATCGCTCGGCTATACTTGAGAAGTAAAAAAGGGAGACTACACAAATGCCAGACATTGCCTTTGGAAACTCACTCAAAGATAAAAATGACAGGCGGATTGCATGCAAAAACAACAAAAACAATTAGAAACCCAGCTTAATGATTTTGACAAACAGGCACGAACAGATGCTTTAAATGATTTGATTCAATTAAAGAAAGCAGGCAAGGTTGAGGTTTCTGAGGAAAAAGAAATTGCCAATATGCATTGCCACACCTTCTTTTCATTCAATGGGTATGGCTATTCTCCAACAGCTATTGCATGGATGGCAAAGAAAAAGGGCATCAAATTTGTTGGAATCGTTGATTTTGATGTTCTTGATGGTGTAGAAGAGTTTTTAGGTGCATGTGAAATTGCAGGTGTTCGGGGTAGCGCTGGACTTGAGACACGAGTCTATATCCCTGAATTTTCAACGAGGGAAATTAATTCCCCTGGCGAACCTGGAATCAGTTATTATATGGGACTCGGTTTTACTTCAGGTAACGTTAATCCTGAGAAGCAAGAAATCTTAGATGCTATGCGGAATCGTGCAGAAGAACGTAATCGAGGAATGCTAGTTCGTTTAAACCAATATTTGACACCATTGGTGATTGATTATGAAAAGGAAGTGTTACCGCTGACACCCGCAGGAAATGCCACCGAGCGGCATATGTTGACGGCGATTGTTAAGGCTGTCGATGAAAGAATCAACAATACTGACCGGTTTTGGTCTGAAAAGCTGAAAATTCCCGAAAATGAAATTAGTGAGTTGAAAAAAGACCTGCCTGGTTTTAAAAATATCATTCGCAAGAAGTTAATGAAACGTGGTGGCGTTGGTTACGTTCAACCAGGCTCCGACACATTTCCAAGTGTTGACGAGGTTAATCAAATGATTCTGGCAGGTGGGGCATTGCCTTGTATCACCTGGTTAGACGGCACAACCGCTGGCGAACAAGCCATGGATGAAATGATGGCACTAATGATCGAAAAGGGAGCTGTTACAGTCAATATTGTACCCGATCGCAATTGGAATATCGCAGATGATGAAATCCGTCACCAAAAGGTACAGAATCTTTACGACTTTGTCGAGATGGCTAAAAAGAATGATCTTCCAATAAATGTTGGTACTGAGATGAATGCATATGGCTTGAAAATAGTTGACGATTTTGATGTGCCAGAATTGGTTCCCGTTCGTGATGCATTTATTGATGGCGCCTATTTTATTTACGGCCACACCATTCTCAAGCGACATGCGTCTTTGGGATATCAAAGTAAGTGGTCAAAAAAGAACTTTAAGAGCCAAAAAGTAAAAAATGAATTTTATACTGAAATTGGTAAACGGGTTGAGCCATCAGCAATCTCAATCAAGAAAGTTCAACAATTAAACGGTGATCTTTCACCTGAAGAAATACTTCAGATTTTCATGTGATGGCAAATTGCAAATCAACTAGAAACGAAGGAGTGTGCGCAGTGAATAAATTACAACAATATATTAGTGGAAAAAGTCCTCTGCCTGAGAAATATATGATTTTACCTGTGTATGGTGCAGGATTGGATAACGTTGGAGACGAAGAGGGCGGTACTATTGAAAAAGTGATGGATCAAATAGCCGATGATGAACTGCTTGTTCGGCATGATGCGGACAGCATTTGTTTTTCGGATATCAAGGTTATTAAACAAGGACAGGATCATCCCAGAATCTATCAGAATATGTCAGAGGATCCAGTTGTGTTGGGCCATGAATTGACGATGACGATTGTCAAGGTTGGTGAAAAATTAAAGGGCAAATATAAAATAGGCCAACGATTTACAATTCAGGCGGATATCTACGAGAAAGGTGTTAGCTATGCCTATGGATATTATTTTCAGGGCGGAATGTCTCAGTATGGAGTAATAAAACCTATCGTATTATCCAGCGATGGCGGAAATAATAACTTGTTGCCGTTGAAAGATTCTACTGGTTATGCAGAAGGGGCATTAGCAGAACCCTGGGCGTGTGTTGTCGCTGCGTATAGCCTACGATATCGTAGAACCCTGAAAGCTGGGGGAAAGGCATGGTTTATTGGCGTTGATGATGAAAGAATTTTCGAACTGACAACTGGGTTTGACATTGAATCTCACCCAGGAACAGTTTATGTTACTGGCCTAAACGAGAGCATGAATGCCTTAATTGTGAAGAAAGCACAAGAATACGGTACGAATGTAGTAACCGTGGATACTATTGATGATTTGCCCGTTGAATTTGTCGATGATATTATTATGCTGGGTGTCGATATAGAAAAAGTTGAATGCTGCAGCACAAAATTAGACAAATTTGGTATTTTCTGTGTCATGGCTGATAAAAATTTAGACAAAAAAGTTCCTTTAGATTTAGGACGCGTTCATTATCATCGCTGGTTATATATTGGTTCAACCGGTACGGATATTTCTGCGACGTATCAGAATAGTCTGCCGCGGAACACTCTTCTGAGCGGTGGCACTGCCCTCTATGCTGGGGCTGGTGGTCCTATTGGACGCATGCATGTCCAACGCGCTATTGAGTTTCAGAATCCACCCCGGAAAATTGTGTGTACAGATGTCAGTGAAATGCGTTTACAGGATATGCGTGACACCTATTCTGCTCAAGCAGCTGAACGAGGGATTGAGCTTGTTCTTTTGAATCCAATGGAGAAAGCGAGTTATCTAGCAGCGATACAAGAGGTTATGAATGAAGGCGGTTTTTCTGATGTTATCGTTTTAGCTCCTATTGCACCGTTAATTGAAGAAATATCGGGATACCTGGCTGAGGACGGTTTGATGAATATCTTTGCTGGTATTGCGCGGGGAACAATGGTGAAGGTAGATTTTGAGCAGGTATACCGAAAGAATATTCGATATATTGGTCATTCTGGCTCCAGATTAGATGATATGCAATTGACACTCGATAAAATTGAATCTGGAGAATTGAATGCAACACGAACAGTGGCAGCTGTAGGATCTTTACATTATGGACGAGATGGCCTTAAAGCTGTTAATGATGCAAAATATCCAGGTAAGGTTGTAATCTTTAATCATATCAAGAAATTTCCTGTGACTTCTCTACCAGAATTTAAAGAGAAATTACCGACTGTTTTTGCCTTATTCGAACATGGCGAGTGGACGAATGCAGCTGAAAAAGAATTTTTACGATTGATGTTGGTTGATTGAGAAAAGTAATGGAATTCGTGACTGTTTAAATATTGAGAAATTCGTTTAGCCAGTCGCTTAATTAAGATGATTTATACGGTAACATTTAATCCAGCACTAGATGTAACAGTTTTTATTGATACTTTTCAGTTTAACGGTGTTGTTCGAGTAGGGCGGAAAATATCACAAGCTGGTGGAAAAGGGTTTAATGTGTCTCGGGCATTAACGATCTTAGGATCTAAAAATATAGCCATTGGGCTCCTGGGTGGGGAGACTGGGAAAAAAATTGAGAAAGAACTTATATCTGAAGGCTTGGAACCCCTAATATTTTGGATCAAAGGTGAAACTCGTACAAATACAGTCATCAGGGATAAAAACGGTAAATACCTGAAGGTGAATGAATCAGGGCCAACTGTAAGTGGTGAAGAGTGGGCAGCCTTTCTTGAGCAAATTGGAACCATCATGAAGACTGGTGATATTTGGGTGCTTTCAGGAAGCCTGCCATTAGGAATCCCTGTAGGAGCTTATGCTGTACTCTGTCAACATCTAAAAGCAAAAGGATGTATTGTGGCAATGGATACCAGTGGGGCGGCTTTTCGCATGGGTTTGAACGCAGTTCCTGATATTGTAAAACCAAACCAATCTGAAGCATGGGAACTAATAGGACATAAGTGTTCAAACGAAGAAATAATCAACACTTTTCTCGCCCAGTCAATTCCATTAGTTTGTTTGTCTTTGGGTGAAAAAGGGATTATTCTTTCTTCTGATCAAGAAGCAATTCGTGTAGAACCTCCAAAAATCAATGAGAGAAATCCGGTCGGAGCCGGGGACGCTGCTTTAGCCGGGTTGATATATTCTATGGATAGAAAAGAACCCCTTAAGTTGATGGCAAAATGGACAGTCGCTTCAGGAACAGCTGCGGCAAAATCAGAAAATAATTGTTTCTCTTCGATAAAAGAAGTTAAAAATTTGTTGGTGCAATTAAAGGTAGAAAATGAAGCATATAGATGAGAAACCACCACTGATCAAAACCAGTGATCACAATTCGTTTGCTGAATTCACAATAAAAACTCGTAAACCGATGATTCTAGAGAGGGTGATAGACGATAATCATTTTTCTGACGATGTAACCAAGGAGATTCATAACTTTTTAGAAGAGATACGTTTTGGAACAATTCAAGCACTTAAAAATCTATCAAATAATGCTATCTTTTGGAATGAGAAAGTGGCTGAATTTGAGGGGAAAACCTGGTTAGAATTACCATGGTTTTTTGCAGAAACCTATTTTTATCGACGTTTATGCGAAATCACAGGATATTATGAATCCGGAAGCATCAATTATTTATTAGATCCGTTTAAAGTTCAAAAAATTAACTTAATGGAATCCGATTTACTGGGAATGATAGAATCGGGCTTGTTTAAACTGCATGAAAGAAATAAATTGTCAATGCAAACTTATCTGGATACCTGTCTATGGGGTAATAGAGCTGATCTAAGCAACATAACAGTCAATCTCGCACATTCGGACGAAGAATTGACAGGCGCATCACACTTGACGAAATTGATAGATCATTCAATAAATATCCAGGAAGTTCTAGCAGGGGGCGTAGAAAAAATAAGCTATTTTGTTGACAATGTCGGTCGAGAATTTTTTAGCGATTTGTTGTTTATTGACTATTTACTGCGAAGTAAACTGGTGGAAAATATACATTTATTTGTAAAGCCATCTCCTTTTTTTGTGTCTGATGTGATGGGGAAAGATGTTGTCGATTCTATCAATCAACTAAAACAAGTTGGAAAAGAAGATATCAGGCAATTCGCTGGTCGGATTAATGGATATATTGCGCATAGACAAATTATCATCCGTGATCCAGAAGAATTATCTACTTTTTTGATGTTTAAGGAAATGAATTCTGGATTTTATGACGAAATTTCTGATTCAGATATGGTTATTATGAAAGGTGATGCTAATTACCGCCGATTAATGGGCGATCGAAAATGGAAACCTTCGAGACGTACTGAAGAAATATTAAAATATTTTCCGGTTCCTTTGGTGATGATTCGAACCCTGAAAGCTGAAATAATGACTGGATTATCAGAGGAAGACTGTTTAGATATTGTGGAAAGTGATAAAGATTGGATGATTAATGGCAATTATGGATTAATTCAATTGATACATAAAAATTAGGAGTATGAAATGAGTTGTAATGCATTAGAGGAAAGAAACGCAATTGTTACTGGAGGTGCTCAAGGACTGGGGGAGTATCTGTGTCACAGATTGGCTCAAGAAGGTGCGAACGTTATTGTTGCTGATCTGCAAATTGAAGCTGCCGAGAAATGTGCAGAGGATATTCGGACTAAATATGGACGAAAAGCTCTCGCTATTCAGGTAGACGTAACAAATGAAGAAATGGTTTCAGCGATGATTGATGAAACCATTAAAACTTTCGGATCATTGGATGTTATGGTAGCTAATGCGGGTATCTTGATCTCAGCACCAGTAACTGAATTTGATATAAATCGCTGGCGAAAAGTGATCGAGGTTGATCTCGTCGGCTATTTTATATGTGCAAAACATGCAATTCGCGTGATGAAAGAACAAAAAAGAGGAGCCATTGTTCAAATCAACTCAAAATCTGGTAAAGTTGGCAGCTTTAAAAATTCTGCATATGCATCAGCTAAATTCGGAGGGATAGGTTTGACTCAGAGTTTGGCCCTAGAAGTAGCAGATGAAGGAATACGAGTGAACGCTGTCTGCCCTGGGAATATGTTAGACTCACCGCTGTGGGTAAATTCGCTCTATGAGCAGTATTCAAAGAAACTAGGAATTCCAGAAGAAGAAGTACGCAAGCAATATATAAATAAGGTTCCCATGAAGCGCGGTTGTAGTTATGAGAATGTCGCTGATCTAGTTGTATTTTTGGCTTCTGATCAATCCAGTTATATTACTGGCCAAGCGATGAACGTAACGGGTGGACAACTGATGCATTAAAAAGGATCACCAGGCAACAGGCCTGGAATATGAAGAAGTCTTTTTGTAATATTTAAGCTCAGCGCAATTTCGCTGGGCTTAATCTCTATTGTTTGAAATATATATTTCAGTTTCTATTTGATGAGAATTTAATACTAAAATGCCCTGCTTACTGCTTAACTAGTTTTCATTTGCAGAGAAGTGAAATTAGATGAAAGCCATATTCCTAAAGGTTTCATTATTTGGTATAATAGAAAGAGAATGAAAGTAATCTGAAAGCTAACGCAATGGAGATACCTGCTATGACAAAGAATATCTACCCGGAAACAAGGCGTGAAGAAATTCTGGAAAAAACGAATGAAGTTGGGCAGGTGACTGTGCAAAGTCTAAGCCGTTATTTTAAAGTGTCTGAAGTGACAATTCGAACCGATTTACAAGTATTAGCAGAGCAGGGATTGGTCATTCGAACACATGGTGGTGCAATTGCGACCACTTCTATCCCTGAGTTATCATTAAGTTTGAGACGGAAAAAACAAATTCGTGAAAAAAATGAGATTGGACTTGCTGCATCTCATTTGATAGACGATGGTGAAGCTATATTTCTAGATATTAGTTCTACTGCACTGGCGTTAAGTAGTTTTTTAAAGGATCATAAAAATTTAACGGTATTAACCAACAGTTTGCCACTGGCGCAATCTTTTATTGACTCACCAGGTGTTACTGTTGTTATGCCGGGTGGAATATTACAGAGAGACACGATTTCTTTAACAGGCGTTGATGGAATGCGATGGATTGAGAAATACAATATCCAAAAAGGTTTTTTTGGTGCTCATGGTCTGGCAATTCCTGAAGGATTAACAGATGTTAGCCAGTATGAGGCTGAAGTAAAAAAAATGATGGTGCGTCAGTGTAAACAAGTCATTGCAATTATTGACTCAACAAAGTGGGGGCGAGTCGGACTGGCTTCTTTTGCAATGCCAGATGAGATTGATATAGTGGTTACAGACCAAAAGGCGGATACCGAATTAGTTGAACAGGCAGCGTCTATCGGGATAAAAATTATTCAAGTTTAATCAGAGATTTGGAGGCGTAAATAATAATGACCGAAATAAAAGATACAACATTATTGGAAAAAGTTTCTGCTATGGTTGAAGAACAATCTTTAACAAAACAACAATTGTTAACTTACCTTCGACAGGTAATGGAAATTAGATCATTTGAGAACAATATTTCAGATCTTCTTGGTCGCGCAGTATTAAAGGGTGCTTCTCATTTGTATGCTGGGGAAGAAGCTGTATCCGTTGGTGCAATTGGGGCTTTGAGAAGCGATGATTTGATTACAAGTACGCATCGTGGACACGGTCACGCTCATGCGCATGGCGATACAGCGGCAGGAAGCGAATCAGAAAAACAAGAACACTATAATAAAATGATGGCAGAAGTTCTCGGTCGTTCAGGCGGGTATTGTAAGGGTAAGGGCGGTTCTATGCACATCGCTGATGTGGCCCATGGAAATCTTGGTGCAACCGGCATAGTTGGCGGCAACATGCCAGTTGCTGTAGGAGCTGCTTTGGCCCAAAAACTAATGGACACAGGCAAAGTTGTCCTGTGTTTCTTCGGTGACGGAGCATGTAATACTGGTAACTTTCATGAGGCGTTGAATATGGCCAGTATATGGGACTTACCTGTAGTGTTTATTGTCGAAAATAATATGTATGCTATGTCCGTCCCCTGGGCGAAGACAAGTAAACTACCTGATGTGGCTTCTAGAGCAGTAGCTTATGGTATCCCTGGTGTTATCGCAGATGGAATGGACGTTTTAGCTGTACGAGGGGCAGTGTCTGAAGCTGTTGAACGAGCTCGATCCGGTAAAGGACCAAGTCTGGTTGAATGTAAAACTTATCGCTGGTATGGACACTCACACTCTGATCCCAAAGCATACCGAACACGCGAGGAAGAGGCCGCATGGAAAAAGCGCGATCCAATTCTTGTAACCGAAGAAGAATTAAAGGTATTGGGCTGGATTAATAATGAGGAAATTGAAAAGATGGAAAATGCTGTAGATCGCAAGCTTGAAAAAGCAATGGATTACAGCAATTCTTCATCTGAGCCAGATGTCTCTGAAGTATTTACAGACGTGTTTGCACCTACTAAATTTACAAAAGAAGATTTTGCGAAAGATAAATCCTTAAGAGAACAAATAGCAGCCGGCAAGATTGAACGTGAATTAACGTATGCCCAGGCAATATCAGAAGCTATGCGGGAAGAGATGGTAAAAGATGAAAAGGTCTTTATTATGGGTGAAGACGTAGGCTTATATGGCGGCGCATACGGGGCCACCCGGGGTTTGTTCGAAGACTTCGGTGAGTGGCGTGTCATTGATACTCCTATATCTGAAGCCACAATTGGCGGCGCTGCTGTCGGGGCTGCTATGTGTGGCATGCGTCCGATTGCCGAAATCATGTATGTGGACTTCACGCCTTTGTGCATGGATCAAGTTGCCAACCAGGGTGGTAAGAATCGTTACATGTTTGGCGGTTTAACAAAAGTTCCTATGGTCATTCGAACAGAAGGCGGCGCTGGCAGAGCTATTGCAGCTCACCACTCACAAAGTCTGGAATCCTTATGGACACATTTCCCAGGTATTTATGTGGTCATGCCTTCCACTCCTTACGACGCCAAAGGCCTTTTAAAGGCTGCAATTCAAGATGATAATCCAGTTATGTTCATTGAACACAAAATGTTGTACAAAGGCAAAGGGCCAGTTCCTGCTGAAGATTACATCATCCCGTTTGGCGTTGCTGATGTCAAACGAGAAGGGAAGGATGTCACTCTGATTACTTATTCTCGAATGGTTCTTCGGGGCTTAGAAGCAGCTGAAGCATTAGAAGTGGAAGGTATTGATGTCGAGGTTATTGATTTGCGAACACTGAAACCCCTTGATATGGATACGGTTGTTGAATCAGTAAAAAAGACCGGCCGCGTAGTATGTGTAACCGAAGCTTACAAGAACACGAGTTTTATCAACGAAGTAATGGCTCGTATTAACGAAGAGGCGTTCGACTGGCTGGACGCACCAATGGTGCGTGTGGCTGCTGCCAATGTTCCTGTTCCACGCGCAGAAGTTCTTGAAGATGAAGTAATTCCGAATGTCGGCAAGATTATAAAAGCTTGCCGGAAAGTGATGAAATAAAATGGCAACTGAATTTTATATTCCAAAACTTGGACAGACCGTTGAAGAAGTAACGATTATTGGGTGGCTTGTTGAAGATGGTGTTAAAATTCGCCGGGGAGATGAGCTCATTGAAGTTGAAACGGATAAGGCTGTATTTCCTGTCGAGGCCAATGGAAAGGGATTTTTACATAAAGGGCCTTTCAAGGCGGGTGATGTTGTACCTGTTTTAACCGTGGTTGGAATTATTGGTGTAGAGGATGAAGTTTTTAAGGCATCCATTGAGACCAATGAAGCTACTGAAGAGGCAACGACAGACATTGAGCAAATCGAAACAAACGCGATAGAAGAAATTAAGGTTGTTGAAATTGACGGGGATCGCATTGTTGCGTCCCCAAGGGCTCGAAAAGCTGCACGGGAAAATATCGTTGATCTCACCAAGGTAACTGCAACTGGTGAAAATGGCGCTCGCATTGTTGAAAAAGATGTATTAGATTATGTCGCAGGACTTCCCAAAATTACACCTGTTGCAAGAAAATTAGCCGAACAAAAAGGTGTTGATTGGGAGATGCTGACTGGGAGCGGATCATCGGGAAAAATAACAAAAGATGATATTCAAGCTGTACTTTTGGCTAAAGGTAAATCAATTCCCGTTATGACTACTCCAACTGGTGTAGCTCAAGGAGTAGAATCAGTGCGTGTACCATTACCGCTGCCTGATGTTGAAATATCTGAACGGATAGCTCTTTCTGGTGTCCGCAAGATTATTGCTGAACGAATGGCTACCAGTGTTCATACGGCCGCAAGTGTTACTCTGATTATGGAAGTAGATGCAACTGAATTTGTGAAAGCCCGAAATCAATTTAAGAATGTTTTTACAAAGTCCTGGGGATTTGCTCCTGGATACAATGATTTGTTAGCAAAAATCGTTTCA
>CAZQSG010000059.1:0-16474 GCA_964595925.1 uncultured Anaerolineaceae bacterium
AAATATCCCTCCTAAAAGCGGACGTTCAATTCCCGCATAAAAAGAGGCTGTCCCAAAAGGTAACTGGGACAGCCTCGTATATTAATTATGAAGAATCTGTATGATTAGATCACTTACTTTTGGGGGCGATGTTTTCAGTGGGCAAGTGAGTGCGAAGCTCATCAATTAATTTCATGTCTACCGCGTCAGATTTTACGATGCGCCGGAAAAAATCTTTCATTTTCTCTGGCTTAATCGCAGGTTGTTGAGCATCCTCTACTTGAAGAATTACTTTCTCATTCGTGAAAAGCAAGAGAGTCTGTGGTTTGATCTCTCCCAGAGAATCAGGGGCTGACTTTTTCAGATATTTGTTTAAATCACTGAGGTAGGCATTCACATCCAGGTCTGGCCGTCCAAGGCTTTCTTGTGCAAATAATTTCAAATAGACATTCCCCCCTTTTTGCTTCCAGCGATTTTTCTTTTGATCGAAAATAATTGTCCCTCCCTGCTGGTAAGGAATGATATTCCAGACACCGGCAGGGCCAATTAAAAGATGTGGAATCCCGGTCATATAATGATAGAGGCTGTATTTATCATCTAATCCCTTCAAGGAAGCGGAGATAACCTCATCAGGGCGTGGGGATTTTCCCCAACGATTTCCCATGAAGATGCCAATTTGGGAGAGAATGAAACCCACTATCAACGCTAGAAGAGCGAGGCTTATTAGATTATCTTGAAAAGATAAGTAAAGGCCAAGGGCTAAAACAACAAGGCTACTGATGGTGATTACCTGTCCGGCAGTATTACGCGTTTTGATTAATTTTTCGTTACTAATAATTTTCATTTTTATTCCATTTATTCTATATTATTAATTACATGCTGGCAATTGCCTGCTGCATGGCGTCCAAAATCCCTGAATCCACCATTCTCTGAGCGTTACGAAGGGCTCCTGCCACAGCGTACTCATCAGAACGGCCGTGTCCAATGAAGGCGAGACCATCAACACCAAGCAGAGGAGCTGCCCCGATCGCATTTGGATCCAGCAAAGTTTTTAATGGTTTTAGAGAGGGTTTTACAAGAGCTGCTCCGAGAGTGGATAGTAACGTTGAGGTCATTGATTCTTTCAAAACCCCGATGATCATCGAGCCCACAGCTTCTGTTGCCTTGAGGAAAATATTACCAGTGAAGCCATCTGTAACGACAACATCTGCATCGCCTGCGAATGCTTCTTTTGGTTCAATATTACCAACGAAGTTGATTTTTGATTCTTCTTTAAGCAGAGGGAATGTTTCTTTAACTAAATTATTTCCTTTGCCTTCTTCTTCGCCGTTGGAAAGTAACCCGACGCGGGGGTTCGAAATGCCAAAATACTTTTCAGCATAAAGGCTGCCCATCACTGCAAATTGGACCAGATGCTCAGGTCGACATTCTACATTTGCCCCAGTATCGAGGAAAATAAAACGGCCATTCTTGGCTGGCAGGGGTAGAGCCAGGGCGGGACGAATACCTCGAATACGCAGGACTTTGCTGGCATTGAACATAGCAGCCCCCGAATTTCCCATGGTGACAAACGCCTCTCCATCCCCTGACTTAACGAGTCCCAGACCAACGGACATGGAATTATTCGGTTTTTTTCGAGTGGCTACAACAGGCTTATCTGTCATTTCAAGAATATCTGGCGCATGCACGATTCGAATTGGAAGTGAGTCTCCTCCAGCTTCGATTAATTTCGGTCGCAGGACATCTTCTCTCCCAACAAGAATGATTTCAAGATTGTCTTTTTTGGCTACTTCAACGGCTCCGAGTATTTCAGGATCTGGATATGTATCAGTTCCCATTGCGTCAAGTATGATGGTCATATTTTTCCCTAATCATTGATTACGAAATCGGTATCTAATGCGCCAGATATCGATTAATGATAAAAAAGATAAAACGAAGATTAAATTGCTTCATAAATTGTACCTTAATGCATCTGTAATTGTATATTAATTCGAATACTGTTTAATGAATCAATTTAACCACAAATCTGCGACCACGAATCAATATGATTTAAGCAAAAATTGAGTGGAATAGCACAATTTGGATTGTATTATTCTTTGAGACTTGACAGAAAATGATAGGCGTTTATAATTGTGCTACGTTGAAATACTAACGGATGCGCTTGTGCTGGAACTGGCAGACAGGCTTGGTTGAGGGCCAAGTGCCGTTGAGGCGTGTGGGTTCGACTCCCACCAAGCGCACAAAAAGAACCATAATCTGGTTCTTTTTTCTTTAATTTATGAATTTACAGATTAATTGATCAATAACCAGGGAAAAAGAGAAAAAAAGGATAAATAATTTTCGTGGAAAATAAATATTGTATAATTCTACGGATATAATTTAACCATCCAAAAGCGTTAGAAGCATTCTTTTTATGAGGCGAATGATGAAATCCATTGTGATTTTTGGAGCTGGAAAGATAGGTCGGGGATTTATCGGACAATTGTTCTCTGAAAGCGGGTATCATATTCATTTTTCAGAGATTGATATTGGATTAATTGAGTCATTGAATGCTAATCAAAGTTACCGTTTGTTGGAAGTTGATAATGAATCCGAAAAACACATGCTGATTAAAGGGGTTGATGCTAATTTCTCAAAATTAGACTCGGAAATTGTGACAATCTTAACAAAAGTGTCTACTGCCGCGACAGCGGTTGGTGCAAGGAATTTACCTGATGTCGCTCCCATATTTGCGCAAGCGATTCAAAGGCGGATGAGGGATGGATTAACTTCCCCGCTTAATGTTTTGATATGTGAAAATTTGATGAATGGTGCGAGGATCTTTGAAAACAAAATCTGTGAAAGCTTGAATAAAGAAGAAAGAAAGTTCATGTCGAAAACAGTCGGTATTGTTGGTACTGTTGTAGGACGTGCTGTGCCTCCACCACCAGCTAATTACGCAGATTTAGACCCTTCCTTTATTGTTGTTGAGCCACATCGAGAACTTTATGTTACTCGAGATGATTTTGTTGGTGAAATACCAAAGATTCAAGACATGACAATAACAGATAAGTATGATGCGTTTGTATCTCGGAAACTCTATGTCCATAACTGTTCACATGCTATCCTGGCTTATCTGGGTTTTCTGAGAGGATATAAATTAAGTGATGAAGCAATAGAGGATTCTTACATCCATTCTTTTGTGAGGAATGCAATGTTAGAAAGTTCACATGCAATGAATGTCCATTATTCATTTTCAATGATTGAAATGAAGCAATATTGTAATGATCTATTACATCGGTACAACAATCATGCATTGGGGGACACGATATTTAGAATTGCAAAAGACCCAATCCGGAAGCTGCAACCTGATGACCGTCTGGTTGGGGCGGCTAGAATGGCTGAATCAGCCGGTGTGTCCCCCGTGGCTTTAAGCGTTGGAATTGCTGCAGCATATTGTTTCGATCCCGAAAGCGACCCGGTGGCCTGTGAATTACAGCGAATGATTGAAAAATCAGGAATCGAAAAGGTGCTTTTCGAAATCAGCCATATTAATCCCGATGAGGATTTGGGACAGTTGGTGCTGGAAGAGTACAAAAACCTTCGGAAATGAACCATTTCCTATACGTTTTTTGGAATTCATTTTCGCTTTGATATAATGCGGATATTGAATGTGAGCTTTTGTGCAGGAAAACATTGTATTGAGAAGAGATTTAAAGAATAGAAAAGTTAAATTATTTCTTACCGCCATTTGCATTATTGGCCTGGTTTTAATTGCAATAAATAGTATTTCATCTGTCTTTGCGCAGGATTATTCTGGCGCGGATGTTGTTTGGGCGATGAATGATATTCGCGCTTTATATGGTCTTGAGCCTTACGTGATTCGAGACGATCTGATGCAATTGGCGCAGGATCATGCAGAATATATGGCTGAGATTCAAACATTAACGCATGTACGCTCTGATGGTACTCAACCCAATGTGACATCTGAGAATATCTCATTGGGCCCTATCCAGATTGCGATTAACACTTGGATGGATGACCAACCTCACAAAGATACGATTCTGGCGTGGTCTCAGGGCTGGGCAGGTGGCGGTGTCGCCTTGAGCGAGAATGGTTATGTTTATATATCATTTGATATGATTCGAATGGATGGGGCGGAGTACAAACAGGTTTTTGCCCCCTATCCTCCCCGAGCAACCATCGATCCTGATGCACCAACCCTGGCTCCTGGCGAATCAACCCCTACTTCAGTCACCAATCAATATGTGAATGGGATAACTGTTTCGACCCCAGATGCTGACGGGTACGTGTGGCATGAGGTATTAAATGGACAAACGCTGTCTGCTCTTGCGTACGAATATGGATCAACTGTGCCAACGATTATCGGTCTGAATAATTTGAATCCGGATGACTCGACCATTCGCGTGGGGTGGAAGTTATTGATCAAAATTGTAGAACCGCCAACTCAAGCACCTTCAACAGAGACACCTACTTCAACTCTCCCCGTGATAACAAAAACGGAAACACCTGCGAATAACGCAATAACGGAGGTGCCAACAATCTTTTCAGAGGTTCTTGAAACGAAAATTTCTGAGGATGAAGGTACCGAAAGCAGGAAATTTCAAAAATCCTGGATTGGAGTTATTGTGCTGGTTGTGTCACTTGGCGCAGTGGGGGTTGTTGGCTTTCTGAAGACTAAGAAATCAAATTAAGTCAATTAATTTTTGATTTAATCCCATCGAAACACTTCTTTGGCATTTCTGGTTGTTTGATCGGCAACTTCTTGCAGGGGGATGTTTTGAAGTTCTGCAATTTTCTGCGCAATCAATGGGATATAGGAAGGTTCATTTCTTTTCCCCCGGTAGGGATGAGGGGTGAGGAAAGGTGCGTCAGTTTCAAGCACGATCGATGTGAGCGGCAATTGAGTAACAACTGAATGACGATCTTTTGCGTTCTTGAAGGTAACGGGGCCGCCGACACCAATTTTGAAGTTGTGCTGGATTCCCTGTATTGCTTCTTCGATTGTGCCTGGGAAGGCATGCAGGATACCGGGATGTGCAGCCAAAGTTGGATTTCCTTCCTGCAATTTTTCCTGCCAGGAAAACAAAATCTGAAAAGAATCTTTGATTGATTCACGGATGTGAATAATGACTGGTTTTCCAATTTCTCCTGCGATTTGCAATTGCTCCAATAATGCTGCTTTTTGAATCTCATGCGGCGTATGGTCTCGATAATAATCAAGACCGATTTCACCGACAGCATATACTTCAGGATGGTTTGCAAGTTCTATGATTGATTTTTTCATCTCAACGCCCCACTTCAATGCGGTATTCGGATGGATACCGACTGCAGCGAAACATTCAGAATGGTCGTGGCTGAGTTGAACCGCAAGCCGGCTGTCTTCGACCGTCGTACCAGGGATCATAATCTTCTGGACTTGTTGATTTATTGCGCGAGTCAGGATGTCATAAAAATCTTCTTCAAAGGAGCGAAAATTTAAATGACAGTGGGTGTCATTGAATTTCATCGTTTTGTTGCTTTCAATCGGCGATTCTTCTGCATTAACTCATCAGCTTTCAATACCAGCAATTTTGAGACCATCTTTCAGAATGTCAGGAACATTAGCTTCCATTGTTGTCTCAGTATAGACGCGGATAATTGGCTCAGTACCTGAGAAACGAATCAATAACCATCCGCCGTCTTCAAGATTGAACTTGAATCCATCAGTTGTATCCAGTCCTGTAACTTTCAAGCCGCCGATAGTTTCAGGATTGGCATTCAGGATTCTTTCCATTTTATCGGAACGGTCACCTGAGAAACGGGTGTCAATGCGATCATAGAAGTGAGGCCCAACGATACTGTACAATTTTTCAATGAGTTCAGAGGGTTTGAGACCGGTTTTTATCATCAAATCGAGAAAATAGATACCAGCCAGGATACCGTCACGTTCAGGAACGTTGTTTCGGAAAGCATAACCACCAGATTCTTCACCACCGATGATCGCATCTGTTTCTGTGAATTTTGGCGCGACGTATTTGAACCCAACCCCGGTTTCGAAGATCGGCACATCGTAGATTTCTGCCAGTTTGAAGAGCATGTTTGTTGTCGAAAGAGTCTTAACGATGGCACCACGCTGCCCGCGAATTTCCAGGAGATAATAGGCGAGTAGTGCGAAGACCTGCAACTGGTTGATGAAGTTCCCTTTTTCATCTCCGATGCCAATTCGATCAGCATCACCATCGTTGACAATTAACACATCGGCGCCTACTTTTGTCACGGTTTCAAGACCGACATTGGCGTTGGGGGGAATGGGTTCTGGACGCTGCATTTCAGGGAAGATCGGGTTGCGTTCACTATGAATTTCAATGATCTCGGTCTTGCTGCCGCCGAGGAGCCTTTCAAACCAACCTGCACCATTGCCCCACATGGGATCAACGAGAACTTTGAGGCCAGCGTCTCGAATTGGTTGGAGATCAATCAGACGTTCAATATTTTTAATGTAATTAATCGAAGGATCGAAATATTCAATTTTCCCGGTTTTAAGTGCTTCCTCAAAAGGAATGGTTTTTACATTTTCAACGGTATCTGGTATCAGGCTTTCAATACGGGTTAGACCTGCAGGATTGATGGCACCCCCAGTGTTGTCACGAACCTTGAACCCGTTATCTGTTGGTGGGTTATGTGAGGCGGTGATATTGATGGCTCCTGCTGAACCAGTGTCTTTGACCGAAAATGAGATAACAGGTGTAGGGCTGGCTCCATTTGTGAGATGAACTTTGAAGCCGTTTGCAGCAAGCACGGAGGCTGCTGTTTTTGCAAATTCTTCAGAAAGGAAACGGCGGTCATAGCCAACAACCAGCCATTTTCCAGAATTTCCAATTTCAATCATATAGCTTGCAAAACCCTGTGCACAGCGGCTTAGGCTTTCAAATGTATATTCCTTTGCAATTGCTGCACGCCAGCCATCTGTTCCGAATTTAATATCTTGGGTCATGTTTCCTCCATAAAGTTTGATCAATCAGTATTTAATCGATATACATCAATGATTGAGTACTGTCAATTTCATTATTTAATAAATCTCTTTAAAGTATATTACAATACCATTCCTGATTCAAAGATATTTACTTATAAATTTTTCAATGATATGTGGAAAAGGAAAGAAAACGTGTCAAGGATATTAGTTGGTATGAGTGGGGGGGTGGACAGTTCTGTTGCTGCCAGGTTATTGATTGATGAGGGTCATGATGTCACAGGGATTACATTACAGTTGTGGCAATATGCTGATGAGGACACGAAAATTGCAGAACAGGATGTTAGCCATGTTCAGGAAATTGCGGACTTTCTAAAAATTCCATTAATTGTTGCTGATGTGCGTGATCGTTTTCGAAAATCGGTTGTTTCTTTTTTTATTGAAGGATATGAAGCGGGGATCACTCCCAACCCATGTTTTTATTGCAATCGGGTTTTGAAATGGGCTGTTATGCTGGAAGAAGCAGAGCGGTTGGGTTTTGATTATGTTGCATCGGGTCATTATGCGCAAATTACCAGAGATGATACGGGCGGCATTCACCTTTTTCGTGGCAAAGACCGGAAAAAGGATCAGTCCTATGTCCTGGCGAGTTTAAGTAAGGCACAATTACAAAAAATTATGCTGCCTTTAGGAAAATATTCAAAGCCTCAGATTCGAGAAATCGCCAGAGGATGCGGTTTACCGTCTGCTTCCGCAGAGGAAAGCCAGGATATTTGTTTTTTACCCGATAATGGATATGGCGATTTACTAAAACGATACAGTTCCTCGGTATCTAATCCGGGACCGATTGTTGATGTGAGCGGCAAAGTGCTTGGTGAGCACCAGGGGCTGGCGTTCTATACAATTGGGCAGCGCAAGGGGCTGGGTGTATATGCTCCTCTACCAATGTATGTCATTGAGAAGCAGATATCAGCCAACATATTGGTTGTAGGTTCAAAGGAAAGCCTTGGAAACGGGAAGATGAATGTCAGTTCATTAAACTGGATTTCTGGCGAGTCACCTGAAATTCCTGGTGATTATGAAGTTGAAATTCGTTATCATGCGAAGCCGCATCAAGGGACTTTGGGCTGCTTATCAGAAGATAAGATTCAAGTCACTTTTAAAGAACCCCTGCGAGATATCACTCCTGGGCAAGCCGCAGTATTTTATCAGGGACAAGAAGTGCTTGGTTCTGGTATGATTGAATTAAATTAATTTGCTAAAAAGGGCTGTTTATTCATGTTCAATCTTACAATACCATCCTTAATCTTTGGAACAATCATCTCGGGCATCCTGTCTGCTGCTTTTCACCTGTGGAAAGGTGGTAATTGGAAATTGTTGGTTTTATATTTCTCTTTTGGGTGGTTTGGTTTTTGGTTCGCTCATTTTCTTGGGAGCGTGCTGGCCTGGAACTTTCTAAAAGTCGGGCCTGTTTATCTTGGCGTGGCGTTAATCGGGAATGTGATTGGATTGTTGTTTGCTTCCTGGCTGGGCAAAGATTATTCATTGAAGAAATAGGAGTAAGGAACAAAAAGGGAATTAGTAATCATTAATTGTAATGTCTCTTTTTGTCCTTGTGCCAATCGATTGATTACATCCTACAGACTTGTAGATTTTACTCAGAGAAAAAGTATTAGAGAAAGGATAAATTGATGCCACGACGACCGATAAGAAGACGAAGACCAATCGCAAGACCTTTCCGTCGACCTGGAATGATTCGTCCTGGCGGACCGAATAATCGAGGAATTCAAATACCACCAGCTTTGTTGGAAGCCAACCAGATGTTTCGTTCAGGCCAGTATGAGGAGGCGGCAGAGCGATATATACTATTGGGAGAGAAGGCAGCTGAACGCAATTTGCGGCAGGCTCCGAATCTTTTCTTTCAGAGTGCCCGCAGTTACCTTTTTCTTGGAGAATTGACACTTGCTATTAAATATTTGAATCAAGGGATGACGATCTTAGCCTCTGAAAAGCGTTGGGTGGATCTTTATCGTATCGGTAGAAAATCAATAAACCTGCTTGCTGAGAAAGGATATCAAGAGCGGGCTGATTCTTTGCAGCAGTGGCTTTCGAAAACAATTCCAGCTGAAGTTAATGAAAATTTAAAAGATCGTGAACTGCAATTCCAAAAGAATAAACAGCCTTCTTTACCTTCAAATTGTTCTCAATGTGGTGGGATTATAAATCCCGATGAAGTGGAATGGAGCGACGACCATTCAACGGCAATTTGTTCGTATTGCGGCAGCATAATTGATGGAGAATCGTAAGTGCTGAATTTTTCTGATGGAGCGAGTTTTCATCCATTAAAAGCAATTCCACACCTGGCGTCTCACCCTGCTATAGTAGAAATTGACTCGAGGAATTCATTGAGACCGGCTTCTGTGTTGATTCCAATTATCTATGTTGATAATACCTGGGCATTGCTTTTCACTCGTCGTTCTGAGAGCTTAAGAAAACACCGCGGTCAGGTTGCTTTTCCTGGTGGTGGTGCTGATGTTAATGATGCTGACCCGTGCCAGACTGCTTTACGAGAATCAAATGAAGAAATTGGATTAAATTCCGATAATGTACAAATATTAGGATACCTCCCCTCGGTTCCGACAGTCAGTCATTATTGGGTGACCCCTGTGGTAGGATGGATTCAAAAACCGTTTAAAATAGTAATGTCGAAGGATGAAGTTGCCAGAGTTTTTACTGTTCCAATAGAATGGCTGGCAGATCCCAAAAATGTTAGTTATAAGAAATTAGAAACTCCCTGGGGAACGAAACAGTCTGTTGTTTTCTTTAACAAATATGATGAAGAATTGGTCTGGGGATTTACGGGCAGTCTTACCTTGAAATTATTGGAAATCTTAACTCTTCGTCCAATCGGTTGAATTCAATTGGTTTTTAATAATTCAGAAAGATATTACTTAGAAGGGGTATCTTTCTGACGGGTAATTGATTATTCAACCCAATTGAGTGTCCGGGAAACGGCCTTTTTCCACTCAGCATACAAGTGGTTTCTTTTTTCACTTTCCATTTCAGGCTGCCAGACCTTATCCTGCCCCCAGTTTAAGCGAAGCTCATTAAGGTCTTTCCAATATCCCACAGCGAGTCCTGCTGCATAAGCAGCGCCCAGAGCGGTTGTTTCTTTAACAATGGGTCGGACAACAGGAACATTAAGCAGATCCGCCTGGAACTGCATCAGTGTTTCATTAACGGTCATGCCCCCATCCACTTTGAGAGTGGTTAATTTAACTTTTGAATCCTTTTCCATAGCCTCAATCACTTCCAGGGTTTGGAAAGCAGTCGATTCGACCACTGCCCGGGCAAGGTGCCCACGATTTACATAACCGGTGAGGCCAACGATGACACCCCGCGCATCCGCGCGCCAATGAGGTGCAAAAAGGCCAGAGAAAGCTGGCACAAAGTAGAT
Organism: uncultured Anaerolineaceae bacterium; assembly: GCA_964595925.1. Classification (GTDB taxonomy): domain Bacteria; phylum Chloroflexota; class Anaerolineae; order Anaerolineales; family Anaerolineaceae; genus SpSt-1165. Next base: position 10,389 of record CAZQSG010000059.1, read on the forward strand.
GCCCCCGTTATCTGATACTGAATTTGCAAGTTCTTCAATTTCATTGGATGATTCGATCATTTTCATATTATCTCGAATCCATTGAACGAGAGAACCCGCAATGGCGATTGAACCTTCAAGGCAATATACAGCAGGATGATTCCCGATTTTATAGCCAAGCGTTGTGAGAAGGCCGCTTTCAGAAGGAATAATCTGATTTCCGGTATTGAGCAGCATGAAACATCCAGTGCCATACGTGTTTTTTGCTTCACCAACGTCGAAGCAGGTTTGACCAAAGAGAGCTGCCTGCTGATCCCCTAAAACACCAGCAACGGGAACACCTTTTAAAATGGGGTCTGTTACTGTACCGAAAAAACCAGATGAAGATTTGATCTCTGGCATCATTTTTCTTGGAATCTCGAAAATTTCTAAAATTTCCGGATCCCAATTTAAAGTTTTTAGATTCATCAACATGGTACGTGAAGCATTGGTTACATCTGTGACATGTTTTCCGCTATTGACGCCGCCTGTTAATTTCCAGATCAGCCAGGTATCGATGGTACCAAAAATAGCTTCCCCCGATTCTGCGGCTTCTCTCAAGCCGTCAATATTTTCAAGCAGCCATTTGATTTTCGTACCAGAAAAATAAGGATTGAGGGGTAGGCCGCATTTTTCGCGGAAACGATCCAGACCATAGCCTTTTGCTAACTGGTTGCAGAGTTTGTTTGATCGTGTATCCTGCCAGACGATGGCATTATGGTAAACTACTCCGGTTTTGCGATTCCAGATCAACGTTGTTTCACGTTGATTCGTGATACCGACTGCCGCAATATTTTTATTCGTGAGGTTTGCTTTTAATAAAGCATTTTCTACCACCTCTCTCACACGCTGCCAGATCTCAATGGGATTGTGTTCTACCCAACCGGACTGCGGGAAAATTTGTTTATGTTCCTGTTGATCGATACTAATAATTTGTCCATCATGGTCAAAAATAATACAACGAGAGCTGGTTGTACCTTGATCGATTGCAGCGATATACTGTTTCATTCAGGGGCTCCTTTTTCAGATTAATCCAGAAAATAAATGAGAGAGTGATTTATTATACTCAGGTTGTTTGTTAATTTGGGCCGCACAGGGTTAATTATTTTTCTGTTTTTTTGAATGACGGTTTTACCTTAATTTTAATCATCGAATTCATCCACCAGGTTTTGCAAGCCTTCCAATGAGCTGATCCAGGAGATGCGATTGAGAAAGTCAAAGAGGTTTTCTGATTTTTCTCTGAGTTGCCATACTAACGGCCCGACAGGATCTTTGCCAGCTGCGCCGGTTTGGCCTTCTGTGCCATCGCTTGGGGCATTGACATACGCAGTATGAAAGGCGAAATAAGCCTGATTCAGCCTGCGAATGAGGTACCCATTCTCATAAAAAAAGAGCCGCCTCTCTTCCATATATGCCTCTGCTTCTTCGATTTTCCCTTCTGACAGAAGTTCATCTGTTGTTGTCCGTGTGATATACATTTCCATTGGAAAATCAAATGGCTCTTCTTCTATCTCAATTTCATCAGAGGCAGGCAGTTGTTGTTCTTCGATAGGCGCAGGGTAATACTCGGGATAATAGCGCTCTACAACTGCCCATTTCAGTTCTTCTTCAGAGATTGAGGCGGTTGTTTCGTTAATCGTTCGTAATTCCTTGTTTGTGCCATAATTCAAACCCAAGGGACGTAAAGTAAGGAAATTATGAGTCCACTCATGGCCGACAACTCCAATGAGCCAGGTAAGGTTGCCTGATTGCATGACCATCGTCGGATAGGTACCAACGCCACCGATATCGGTTACCATTGAGGAAACGTTAAGAGAGTCAGCAACGTTATTTTCAAGGTTTATAATCTCTTCTAAACTTAAGTCTGGATCCAGACTTAAGTTTGCATCCTGTCGAATAACATTCCTCGGGGAGGTAATTAATGCTTTCGGCAGGGGGGTGATGCGATATAAGACAGGGGGAAATGTCTGACCAAAGTACCCAAGGCCACCTTCGGCAAGGATGGAGCTGAGTTGATTTTGGATTATGGTTTCAGCTATAGGTAATAACAGGTCAAGTTTGTTACTGGTTTCTTGCAGCTTATCAAAATAAGGTGTTGAGATTTGATCTGGATTCGGAATTTCGGGGTCTGTGTAAATCTGGTTGATTTGTGACTCAAGGAGATGATATTTATTTATGATACTGATAGTGTCCAAGATGAACCTTTTCTGCGTTTCTTGATCCATATAGGACGGTAGGTTCAACGATGCTTGCTGAATCTTTACTAGAAGGGCCTCAATTGTCCACGACGAGTAATCAAATTCTATCGATCTAGTATATTTCCGCACTTGCTCTTGCGGAGATAATAAATCAAGTGAACTTTGGGACAGAAGGATAGGGAGTAGAAGGAGTAAGAATAGATAAAGGATGCATTTTCTAAGTGTGTTGCGATATTTCATAAGGTCATTATACCGAGGGATTTATTATTAGTGTAAAGAAATTGGGAATTGCTATTTTTTCCAGTCCCTTTATTGGAGTAGACAACTTACAGGATTATAATCATAAAGGAATTAATAAATAAAAACACTGAAGGTGGTGAACATGACTATATTCTGGATTGTGCTGGGTGTCATTGTTGTGATCGTTCTGTCATCAGGGTATTATTTTACGCGTGTGATTATCTATCCAAAAGTACATCCATATGAAGAAGTTTATTCTAAAAAGGTGGAAGAAAAAGAATTTGAAGAAGAAGATTGGAAATCATGGCAGAAGGAAGAAATCTGGGTTGATTCTCCTTATGGCTATTCACTGCATGGATATTGGCTTCCTGTACCTGATTCAAAGAAAACAGTTGTTCTTGTTCATGGAATAACGATGAATCTTTTTGCTTCGATTAAGTATGTAATGCCCTTTAAGAAACGTGGTTTTAATGTTCTGATGTATGATCATCGAAATCACGGAAAAAGCGGCGGTAATAACACCACATTTGGATATAAAGAAAAGCATGATTTGAAAGCAATGATAGATTGGGTAGAAAACAGGGTGGGGTCTGACAGTGTCATCGGCACACATGGAGAATCTATGGGAGCAGGAACCATCATGCAACATGCAGCAATTGATGATAGGGTTAAGTTCGTCGTTGAGGATTGCGGTTATGCAGATTTAACAGCGTTATTCCGATATCGATTTCAGGCAGATTTCCATCTTCGGGGTTGGCTCCTGCTACCCGTTGCCAGTGTATTCGGCAAATTGATTGCTGGCTTCTTTTACTCCGAGGTAAAGCCAGTACGTGCTATTGAAGATTTGGACACGCCGATGTTCTTTATTCATGGCATTGATGATACCTATATTCCTTCTTCCCATGCGGAAGAATTATTTAATGCGAAGAAGAATGGTTTAAAAAAGCTATGGCTAGCACCTGGTGCGAAACATGCTGAATCAGAAACTAAAAATCCAGAGTTATACGACCAAAAAATAGGGGAGTTCTTAGACGAAGTCTTTCAGTCATCTCTGAGGAATTGATTTTCAAATTTTTTATTATTGGAATACAATAAGATCAAGAATTTTGCGAATTGATTATGGAATCAGATTTTCATTTATTTTACATAAGAAGAGGAATATGCAGGTAAAGGTATGACAGATATATTATTAATTCGACACAGCACAACCAAATATGTCAATAATAAGCTTGCAGGACGTGTGGATGCGCCATTGAATGAAGAGGGTAGAAAAAAGGCTCATGAGCTTGCTGTTGCTTTAAGCGGGCAGCCTATTCGGGCGGTGTATGCCAGTCCCCTGCTCCGGACTATGCAAACAGCAGATTCGCTGGCAGACCGGCTTCATCTTGTTACCGAACCTGACAAGAATCTGATTCAAGTGGATTATGGAGACTGGGAGGAAAAATCTTTTTGGGAATTAGAACAAGACCCATCATGGCGAAAGTTTGTCTCTCGACCCGAAGGACAGATTCCTGGCGGGGAGCATGTGCAGGAAGTTGTAGAAAGGGTATCCAGATCTCTGAGTCGGATTGCAGAGTGTCATCCTGGTGATGAAATGGTTGCTGTTGTGACACATGGCAGCATCATCCGATTTGCAATTGCTCATATTCTGGGAATGGAGCAGGGGTGTGCAAACCGTTTGAAGATCTACCCTGGTTCTGTCAGTGTATTAAGATTGGGTGGACCTATTAATGTTCTAGTAAGTATGAATCGTTTGTTTTTTAGTTGAAATTCTATGCAGATCAGGAATCATGGTTAAACAATTTTTAATCACCGTTGCTCGAAATGCAATTTTAGGGCGGTGGATAGGATGGGTATTTGAACATATGTCAAATTTGCTGCCAGTAAAACGCGTGATTGAAACTGACGAGTTGATCGTTTTTTGGCATCCAACACCATCTTATGAGGTGCATCTCCTCATCGTGCCAAAAAAAGCGGTAAAAGATTTTTCTTCTATGGATGCGAATGGTAGTTTCTGGTTAGTTTTACCTTCTGTGGTTCAAGATTTAGTCCAGAAATTTGAGCTTGTCCATAAAGGGTATCGTTTGATCACGAACACTGGTGAATATCAGGACGTGAAACAACTGCATTTTCATCTGATGTCTGGAGAAACGATCAAATAAGAATGCTTATGAGACAAGGATTTCCTTTTTGGGGTGGCCCATTTTCAACGCTGAGAATGAATGGACTCAATCAGCTGATTATGCTCATTAGAATCCAGACTGATTCACTGACCAGATATCAGCCTATCAGATCTGGATTCTTAAAAGTATGCTTACACTGATGCAGCCGGAACTGGAGAGTTTTCTACACCAGATTGTTGAGGGGGGCCGTCCTGGATATTGCGAATTTTGGGATGAACCAGCATCACAACTGCCATAAAGATGCAGTAGAATCCGCCAACCATAAACCAGGATTGAACACCAAAGAATTCTGACAACGGACCGGCCAACGCTAAACCGATTGGTGAAGCTGCCATAGCTGTTGTGTTGATAAGAGAAAAGACTCTTCCCTGCAATGAAGGATCAATAGTTTCCTGCATCATCGCTAATAGCGGGCCATTTACTATTGGGTTCGTAATGCCGAATACGGTTGCACCTGCGATGACTATCCAGAAGGATGATGGTGGGGCAAATGCCATTAGTAAGACCCCAATTGAATTGCCCAAGAGACCCAATGAAGAGGTGAAAACTTTATTCTTAAACCCACCCCAGGCCGATAAAAGCAAACTTCCGATAAGCATGCCAACACCCATTGATGTTTGAATGCTGGCCAGGCCAGCCGCACCACGATTGAAGGTGTTTTTGACCAGAAGAGGAATTAAACTAAATGCTGGATTCAGGAGGGCGTTGATGACAGTTGCCAAAATCAATACATAGAATAAACCTTTCCAGTTAACAACATAATGGAAACCTACACGGACATCTTGCATCATTGTTCGGATTGGATTCGCCCGTTGTTCATCTGATGTTACTACGTCTGGTTGGGGAAGGCCAATTAAAATCAAGGGGATTATTGCGATTAGGGCTGTGAAAACATCGATGAATAAGACGTTACCAACATCGAGGAATTCTAAGACAAGGGCGCCCAGAGGGGCGGCAATAATAGTGAGGATGCTTTGTAACAACTGGTTCAGTCCCTGGATTTTTACTAGTCTTTCTTTTGGAACCATCAGGGAAGTAGATGCACCCATGGCTGTGAAATGGAAAGCACCACCAACAGAACGAACAAACATTAACACATAAATATGCCAGATTTGAATGATATCGAAGATAAATAAGAATGCTAATAAAAGAGTCGTTAAGGCGATTAACGCATCCGCAATGATCATCACCTTTCTGCGATTCCAGCGATCAATAAGAGCGCCTGCGAAGGGCGACAGAACCATTTCGGGGAGCATGCCAATCAGCGAAATAGTTGTGAGTATGATGGCTGATCCAGTGGATTCTGTAAGATACCATATAAGAGCAAAACCAACCAGACGACTACCGATGAGAGATATGGCCTGTCCAATCCATATTGGAAAAAATGTGCGCCGCCATTGTGGTTTCTCGGATTCGTTAAATTGTGTAGCCATAGAAAATATTCCCT
>CAZQSG010000060.1:0-16356 GCA_964595925.1 uncultured Anaerolineaceae bacterium
CTGGATTCTCGCCCAGGCCATAGGAAAGAACATATCGGTCAAAATTGCTTGTGGCATTAATGATGGCGTAAATTTCCAAATCACCCTGGGTAATGGTTTCTCCATCTCTGGGATAAGCGATTTCAAGTGTTACCTGGGGATCATCTGCCGAGCATGTTTTTTCTGGGAGAAAGTAATAGGGTTCTTCGAAACCTATACTCTTTAACCATTGCTTCCCTTGATCTGTACCTCGAATCCATGAGAGGGCATCCTCGTCTTTGATATTGATGACAAATAATTCTTCTGCCTTTGTTGAACACTCATTGCTGGCAAGATAACCAGTCCAGGGGTCAACCATTACTTCAGCCCAAAAATCATTGTCCTTGGAAAGAGGTAACTGATCATAGGCAAAATATTCCTTTATTTGAGATGGGCACCAGGAAGAAGGTTCGGTACCTGAGATTGAACAAACTAACTCTTCGACAATTCCAGGAGGAGGTGTAAAAGATGTTGGCGCATTGTTTGTGATTTCTGGGACGGCAAACTGCATAAATTCTGACCAGATTGGTGCTGCGCCAGAAAGTCCAGTTGTATCTACCATAGGTGTATAATCTGCGTTCCCGACCCAAACACCAACTGCGAGATCGGGGGTATATCCGATGGTCCAATTGTCACGATAATCATTTGTTGTACCGGTTTTGGCAGCGGCCTGGAAGGGAAGATTTAATACTGAGTTGCTTCCGAACATCGGGGTACGAGCGTTGTTGTCAGAAAGAATGTCACTGATCAGAAAAGCGTGTTCAGGCCTGACAATTTGTTTGAAGTCCGGTCCCGGTGCTTCATAGACCAGTTGACCTGTGTGATCTATGATTTTTATAATTGGAGAAGGGGTAACGTTAAAGCCATTGTTACCAAGAATTGCAAAAGCGGTTGTCATTTCAAGCAGGCTAACCTCACCTCCACCCAATGCAAGCGCAAGCCCATAATCATCTCGATCGAAAGATGTGATTCCCATTCTTTCAGCAAGTTTCAGGAAACCATCTTCCTCAATTGTGTTTGAATTATCATAGATGCCAATATAATTCAATGTACTTACAGCGGGGACATTGAATGAGTTTCCAAGAGCTGATCGCACAGTAACTGGACCATGGTATCGTTTATCATAATTGGTTGGTTTATAGGGAGGAGCAGGATCATCAGGAATTCCAGAGGGAGGAAATTCGAGTGGAATGTCCCATAAGAGAGTTGAGGGGGTCCATCCTTTTTCAAATGCAGCCAGATAAACCAATGGTTTGATCGATGAACCAGGCTGGCGAGGGGCTAATGACATATTAACTTGTCCGGATATGGCTTCATTATAAAAATCGGCCGAACCCACCATTGCGCGTACAAGGCCTGTCATTGGTTCGATGGCAATTAATGCGGCATTGGTTGCGTTGTTCCCTTCAAGTTTCTGGAGTTGTTTCGCAACAATTGATTCGGCTCTCTCCTGTAATACTGGATCGAGTGTTGTATAAATGGTAAAGCCTGAACGATAGATCGTTGATTCATCATATTGATCAAATAACCAGCTCTGGATGAAATTTACCCAATGAGGGTAAGTAATCTTGTAACCTGGTGAAACGAAATCATAATTATTGATTTCAACAAGGGCAGCTGCCGCGTCTATTGGATCAACACATACCCGGTCATGTTTAGAGCTGACATAGATACACCGATCTTTCACACTCATTTCCTGAGTTAAAGTGATTACCTGTATCTGTCTATTCAAGGCTCCTACAGGATTTTGATACACATCCCAAAGTGCAGGTGCCTGAGGAAGACCGGCAAGGAATGTAGCTTGTCCAAGAGACAGATCCGCTGCAGTTGTGTCAAAGTAAGTGCGGGCAGCCGCTTCTATACCGTAGGCGTGATTTCCGAAGTTTATCTGGTTCAGGTAAATTTCAAGAATTTCTTCTTTTGAGTAGGTTCTGGTTAATTCTGCAGCCACGACAATTTCTTTCGCCTTGCGAGTGTAGCTGATCTCGTAGCGTTCTTCGGGTTCCAAAAGGATAATCCTGGATAATTGTTGGGTAATGGTGGATGCACCGGAAACGGTCTCATGAGCCACATAGTTTTGAATCAGGGCACGCGCAATAGCAAAAGGATCAAACCCCGGATTGTTATAAAATTCCTGATCTTCTGTGGCAATCGTTGCGGCAATCAATTCGGGTGATATATGTTCAAGAGGTACATAGGTTCTCCTGCCAGCAAAAGGATCGACAATTTCATAAAGAATATTTCCGTTTTTGTCTAAAATGTAGGTAGTTTCAAACTGAGCTGCCTTTTCATAGAGACTGTGGACATCAGGAAAATCTTCGGAATTTTTTATTCCCTGATATTGTATAAAGGCAAATCCTGCGGCCGCACTGATTGCAACAATGATAAGAAAGGCACTTCCTATTGCAAATCGTAAAAGACAGCCCAAAGACTGGTTGAATTGTTCCGGTGTAAGTCTATTTTCTTGAAATGCACGGATTCGTGTTTTTATCGTTTGCCATAGATTTGAGACAGAGGATTTAATAACATCGAGCCACTCCTTCGGTTGTTCTTCACTAATTTCAGTAGGATTTAATTGATCTGGAGAGCTTTCAGGAACTTTTTGTTTGGGAATCCTGACAGCTTGGGTTGGTGGAGGGGGCACACGATGGTTTTTTGCAGGTTCATGCTTTTCACCATACCACCCATGAGATAAATCTGGTGGATTATGAGATGAAAGGCCATCTTCGGATTGATTTTTCTTGCTTCCATTATTTTGTTCTTCAACCATATTTTGCCTGCCAGTCTTGAAGAGTTATTCATAAATTATGGTAAAATATAGATAAAATCAGGTAGATTATATTTCCCATGATTTTTATCTATTATAACAGTGTCCCTCATTTATCACCAAAAGGTTATCGTCTATGGAAGAGTCAAAGCGTACTTGCGATATTGATACTTTATTATTTGTTATTGTTCAGGCTCAAGACGCCGACATAGCAATTCATGCGCTAAATAAAATAGATCAATCCGTGACAAAGTTACCGAGTATAGGTGGTTTTCTACGTCGACGAAACAAGATGTTATTCATAGGTTTACCTGCATATAAACGGCAGTCTGTTCTGGATGTCCTTCAGGAAACCTGTCGGCAACGGGTAGAATTTATTGCTGTTCCATTAGAAAGTATGCCGCTTCCTTTGCCAGCACCTACACCAATCAATGTTGGTGGTGCAACAGTTTTTACACTCGATATCGAGCATTACGAGGAGATCTAAGATGAAACTGATTATTGCCATTATGCGTGATTCAGATACGGATACTGTCTCGACTGCGTTAACATCTGAAGGGTTTCGTATCACTTCTGTTGCTTCAACAGGAGGGTTTTTAAGAAGAGGGCAGACGACTGCGATGATTGGTGTTGAAGATGATCAGGTTGAAGAAGCGCTGAAGATTATCCGTGAAACATGCACACCGCCAACACCTGAAGATGTTCGTCACACTATTTTGTTTGTTATGGATGTAAGTCATTTCGACCAATACTAGATAAGGAGAAATACATGAATATCGGATTAGCATTTACTTACCAATTTGAGGATGAGGAGTGGATTAAGAAATTACTTCTCACGGGGTTGATCGCTTTAATTCCCATCGTTGGCCAGATTTATATTTTCGGTTGGATGATGGAAATTGCAGAACGTTTTGCGATAAGCAGCACTGAAAAATTACCCGATATTGATTTTGGGAAATTCCTTAGCAAAGGATTTTCAGGATATATAGCAACTCTTGTTTATGCTATCCCAGGTTTTATTGTTATGCTTCCAGGAATTATAGCTTCTATGTTTACATCCTCTGCGGGTGATGATGCTACAACAGTTATTATGCTTGCAATGGTTTGTTGTGTTGGGTTAGGTGCATTGGTTTCAATCGTGTCCAGCTTAGTGTCCTTTCCCGCGATTGTGGAAGTGCAAATAAAAGACCTGAAATCTGGTTTCCAAGTAAAACGAATGTTCGCGATTTTCAAGGGCGCTATTGGCGCATATTTACTTGCTATTGTGATTCTTGCACTCGCGGTGCCGATCATTTCCAGTCTTGGAGCAATTGCATGTGGCATAGGTGTCATCGTAACATTGCCTTATAGTATATCTCTTCAAGGTGCATTATTAGGTATGGCCTATCGTGAGGGTTCTGATTCTTTAGGAGCAAGCGAAAGTTTCTAAACTCTTTATCTTGATCTAAAAACTATAAAAAGTGCTCATTGAAAATGAGCACTTTTTATGAATTAAAAATAAGCTTAAAACGATTCGTTAGAAATTCAGAATGAGTTGAGCATTATTCTTCTGGATCAATGCCTGTTGGCTGCTTTAATTCGATTAAATTCCCATGAATATCAATAATTGCGCGAAAACCGGTCATTCCTAAATAAAGACGGTCGTTTTCAGGGATACCAATGTTCATCAGCATATTGAATTGATCTTCAAAATTTTCGAATTGATTGGCTAATACTGCCTGAGAGAAAGGGTCTTCCTGCCCCAATATTTTTGCCGTTTGTTCGATGATAGCGTCTTTGTTGTCTTCGAATTGTTTTTTTAATATATCAAAAATTTGACGATCAACCTGCGCTGAAGGGATATGACGCATAAATCCTGCATCATTAACTTTGTAAAAGGTTTCGTTGCCAATGACAATTGTTTCGACAACATTATCCTCTTCATCAAAGACCAGACCATCAAAAATTGCGTGTTTTGTCATTTTATCCTCTAAAAATCAGTAGTGAATGTTAACCAAAGTCCCGATACTTGCCCAATTAAACATCCATTGAGCGTCTTCTAAACGCATATTGATACAGCCATGACTCATCGGAGTGCCAAAGTTATTGTGCCAGGTTGCTGCATGAATGCCATATCCTTTGTAATAATACATCGTAAATGGTACATCTGGAAGGTAGTAACCGGGGCCAGTCATGACTGTAGTTTCATATTTAGCATAAATTGAGTATTGCCCAGCAAGGGTAGGGGTATTAATTAAACCAGAAGATATCAGGAATGAATTCACAATAACATCTTCTTCATATGCATAGAGCATTTGTTTTGATAAATCCACATCAATCCAACGCTCATATGTAATGATGATTATTTGAGTCGGTATGACTTGTGTTTTCGTTGATGTAGGGGAGGGTGTGCTGGTTAGTGTTGGAGTGTTTGTGGGTGTAGTTGTTGCAGTCGGAGTCGGAGTTGAGGTATTTGTCGGTGTATGAGTTAGCGTGGCTGTGTTCGTTGATGTTTTACTTGGCTTTATCAGACTGCCCTCCGAGCGCTCCATATCTGGGGAAGGTTTATCATTCATGGCAAACGCAAGGCCGATGTTCTGATTAGAAAGAAGTAAAAAACCACCGAAACCTATCAATACACAGAGAAAAACCAGAATGATAAAACCAAAATGTTTTCTTTCCGGTTTCGATTTTATCGAATTCGTTGGCAAATTTCTTGTTGTTTTGGACTTGACTTGTTTCGGGTTATTATCTGTTTTTTTACGCAACATTTCAGGAGTTTTTACTGTTTTGTGAGAAATCTGTTCACGTACATTTGCCAATGCATCTTGAATTCGAATGCTGTTAGGCAGGTATTTTGATGCATATTGAAGGTAAAGAGCAGATTTTTCAGGACTATTTGCTGAAGCTAACAGTAACCAGGCAGTTTCGTTCTGTTGATCTCGAGAAAGAATACCTCTGCAAAGTTCACGAACCTTCTTATTTTCCCTCTGTCGATAATGATGAAAGGCTTCTTTTAGAAGCTGTTCATTGGTTGGTGATGAAAAACTCATTAATCTCCTTCAGAGGTAGAAATTGGATTGATAGGTTCATTATATGCAAAGCAGCGAATCCCATCGGCAAGGCCTTTTGCTATTGTTCCTGGTCGTTCAGTGAGAATCTCTCGATCGAGCAACATATATCCGGCCTCAACAATAACACTGGGTGTGACGCCGGCGAACTTCTCGAAAGCATGATACTCTGCCATATCTTTGGTTACGAGATTGTGGTATTGCAATCCCGTAACAGCGGCATAGCGATTGATGATACAACTGGCCAGTCTTTCTGCTAATTCGGGATGGGTGGTAAGAGGAGCGGCTTTCACTTTGAATCCTGTCGCATTGTCATTAATATATGCACAGGTATCACTGTGGATTGATATAACAGCAAGTGCTTCGTAACCTTCTAAGCGTTCATCTGTCTCGTCAAGCAACTCGACTGTGAAACCATCCTGGATCAACTCTTGTTTGAGGAGGGTAGCGATTCTAAGATTAATATCTACTTCTTTGAGACCATCCGACTCACAGACCGCGCCCGGGTCGGGAATACCATAAGGGGCAAAACCATGATGACCAACTATGATTCCAATTTTTTGATTGGGTTGATTATCGGTGACAAGTGAATTATTTATTCCTTCAACGGGTTCTGGCAGGGTAGCATCTTTCTCTATCAAGAAGCTTTTATTGTTCAGAATGTTTTCAGGTGTCCACATTGTAAAAAGCGAGGCAGCAACGACAGCGAAAAACAGAACCAGGCGCAAGGTTTTTAAGACTTTAATTTGGTCATGTGAGGAGGGAGCAGTCATAATATCCTTCTTGAAGTGTATAATATTAATATGGTTTATTATAAATTGCGTTGGAGTGCAATGCAAACTCCAGGAGGGTGCTATGACAATTCAAATAAATTCCCGAGATAAAAAATTCTTATTAACTGTTGCCCGCACATCTATAGAAGATCATTTTCGTAAAGAGAAGCAAGTAAGTACACTCATTAAGACCGCCGATAAGAAACTATGTGAATATGGGGCTTCATTTGTCACACTTACCAAAAATGAAAATCTTCGAGGTTGTATCGGAGCATTATCTGCATATCAACCATTAGTGCAAGATGTGTGCGAGCATGCGGCGGCGGCGGCATTTAATGATTACCGATTTCCTTCTCTTAAATTGCAAGAAGTGGGGGTTATTTCTATCGAGATCTCTTATTTAACACCACCAAAAGAACTGGTCTATACAGATGATAAAGATCTGCTTCAGAAATTAGTTAAAGATGAAGATGGTGTAATCCTGGGTGATGGATACCACCAGGCAACTTATCTTCCTCAAGTATGGGCTCAGATTCCAGATAAAAAGGAATTTCTCTCTAATCTTTGTCTGAAGATGGGGCTGTCTTCCAATGCGTGGCAGAAGAAACATCTGACCGTGGAAATTTACAAGGTGATCCATTTTTCTGAAAAATAATTACAGTTTATCCTTGACAGACTAAATATTCACATTATAATAATTAAAAATAATATACTAAAGACTGTGAAGAGGAATAGTAACCACCTCACTGTTTAGCCAGAGAACAGCGGCATGGTGAGAAGCTGAATAAACATTGGTGGTGAATGGGTCTTGGAGTCGCAAGGTGAATATAAAGTAGCCTTTGCCGGAGTTGCCACCGTTATCAGGGTAAAGGGTATAAAGAAATAAATTCTCGTATCCGAAAAGAGTGAGGCTGGTAAAATCTTTGTGTGCATCGCAAAGATTTTTGTTTTTTCAGTCTAAAGAAGGTGGCACCACGTGTGGAACATACCATTCGTCCTTGTGTAGGATGAATGGTTTTTTTATTTAATTAATCAATTTGGAGGATATGATGAAAGATCAAATTCAGTTCAATCTAAGCGAAAGTGATATTCCAAAAAACTGGTACAATATTGCAGCCGATAGTGGATTGAAGCCAACCGCAGTATTAAACCCCATCACGTTGCAGATGGTAACACCGGAGTTTTTAAGTGTTCTGTTTCCTATGCAATTAATTGAGCAGGAAATATCAACAGATCGATACATTAAGATTCCTGAAGAAGTCCGAGACATTTATAAGATGTATCGTCCCACTCCTCTTATTCGAGCGACGCGATTAGAAAAAATGTTAGACACGCCTGCACATATTTATTTTAAGTACGAGGGAGTTTCACCTTCAGGCAGTCATAAAATGAACACTGCGATTGCTCAGGCATATTACAACAAGATCGCTGGAACGAAGGCGATGACGACCGAAACCGGCGCAGGACAATGGGGATCGGCCCTTTCAATTGCCTGCAACTTCATGGATATGGACCTTGAAGTTTATATGGTGCGTGTTTCCTATGATTTAAAACCCAATCGAAGATTGTTGATGCAGATGAATGGTGGTCATGTATATCCGAGTCCAAGCAATCGGACAGATGCGGGTCGGGCAATCCTTGCGGCTTCGCCTGATTCGCCAGGATCATTAGGAATAGCAATTTCAGAAGCTGTTGAGGTGGCGGTAAAATCAAACGGGAAGAAGAAGTATGGTCTTGGTTCGGTACTAAATCATGTTTTAATTCATCAGTCGGTGATTGGTGAAGAAGCAATCAAGCAGATGGATATGGCAGACGAATATCCAGATGTTGTGATCGGATGTGTTGGTGGTGGATCGAATTTCGCTGGGATTGCATATCCATTTCTTCGGGAAAATCTTATTAATGGTCGTCAGACAAGGTTTCTCGCAGTGGAACCCAAAGCTACCCCCTCAATCACCCGGGGTATGTATGCTTTTGATTATGGTGACACAGCAAAGATGGCACCAATTCTGAAAATGTATACACTAGGATCTGATTTTGTGCCTGCACCGATCCATGCAGGTGGATTGCGATATCACGGAATGGCGCCTTCATTAAGTGCCTTATGTGATGCTGGTTTAATAGATGCGATTGCTGTGCTTCAAAAACCAGTTTTTGAAGCAGCTAACTTGTTTGTTAAAACACAGGGTATTCTCCCAGCACCAGAATCTGCCCATGCAATTCGGGTTGCCATTGACGAGGCCCTGGACGCAAAAGAAAAAGGTGAAAAACGCGTAATATTGTTCAATTTGTCTGGGCATGGTCATTTTGATCTATCATCGTATGAAAGTTATTTGTCAGGTGAGTTAGAGAATTATGATTACCCGCAGGAAGCTATCGCCTCAATTTCGGAAAGGTTGCCAAAAGTTGAGTTCTAATCTTCAACTCAAGTAAAAAAAATCCAAAAAAGAAAACACCACAACAAGAATAATAAATGTGGTGTTTTCTTTTTGTCTTTAAAAAAAATGGTATATCAGAACCTCTTTAATCCGCTACTGGGAGGGTGACATGGAACGTTGTACCTTTTTCAATGTCACTTTCAAACCAGATTTGTCCACCCTGCATTTCAACCAGTTTTTTTGTAATATTCAGACCAAGGCCTGTTCCTGGTGCATCGCTAACCATCGCACTGAAAGTGCGAAAGAACTTTGTGAAAATCTTCTTTTCATCTTCAGGTGATATTCCCATTCCGCTGTCTTTTATTCTGATGTGAACAACCATTGGTGCACCATTTTCGTCCCAAATGTTCTGAGATATATCAGCAGTGAAGAATATGTTGGTGCCAGTGGGGGAGTATTTGTTGGCATTTGAAATTAAATTTGTTAAAACCTGCACAACACGGAAACGATCTCCCCATATGTGTGGGAGGGTTTTCGGGATGGTGAGAATTACCTGTTGGTTTTTTTCCTTCAGCATAGTTGATTGTGAACGTATTACTTCGTCCACAGAATCCATAAGATTGAATTTTGAGAAATCAAGAATGAGTCGGCCTGCTTCAATGCGCGATATGTCCGAAAGGTCCGAAACCAGCATGTCCATCCTTGATACGTTCGAACTGACGGTCTGGAGGAAGTTTTTCTGTGGATCTGTAACCTCACCCACAGCGCCAGTCAGTAGCAGGTCAGTATAACCTTTGATTGATGTCATGGGGTTTTTCAATTCATGCGAGACAAAAGATACAAATTCGCTTTTAGCCAAATTTACTTCTTGAACCTGTGCGTAAAGTTCAGCATTGTAAATTGATATTGATGCATGGTCAACGAGACGGGTTAGAAAATGAAGCATATCTTCATGTAATGGTTTATCTGAATGGTTTTCCAATACTAATACAGCGACGGGCATGTTTTCTCGAAGAATGGGAATTATTGTCTGTCGTTTTGCACCAGGTAAAATCGATTCATCGTTGCCTTCAACCAGGAATGATTCTGCGATACGTGTACTGATAATACGGGTGATGTGAGGGTAACGGTGAAGGAATATATCAGCTTGCTTTTCAATGACAGGTTGATCCTCATAACCTTCACAGGCCATAACTCTGATTTTATCTTCGAGTTTGATGAGGGAACCGATAAATGCTGCGTCCGTATGTGCACGTAACATTGCATGATCCAATGTGACTTGCATCGCTTTTTCAATATCAAGTGTTGTGTTCAATTCACGATCGATATTTTGCATAATCGACAATTCTTCTACACGTGCAGATAAAGCTTCATCTGTTTGCGTATAAAGCCTTGCGTTTTCAATAGCAATAGCAGCCTGGGCTGCGAAGGCTTCAATGATTTCAGCATCTGCGTCATTGAATGGGAGACCGGAGCGTTTGTTGATAATCTCGATTACGCCAATGACTTCTCCTTGTGCAATAAGCGGAGCTGTCAACATAGCTCGTGTAGTGAATCCGGTATCTTTATCAAATGTGCTGTTCCATGTGGTTAATTTCAGATTGAAGTTATTGATTATGGATTCTTTTTTTTCTACTGTCCGCCAGGCAATTCCTGTTCCATGTTCGATAGGTTTATTCAGTAGTTGGGAGGCGACAGGCCCAGTTACGAATCGGAAAAACAGGTCTTGTTTATTATCATCAAATAGCAATAAACTTCCTGCTTCACATTCAAGCATGAATTCTGCTTTTTCTACAATGGTTTTAAGGAGAATATCCAAATCAAACGTTGAGTTTAGTTGTTGTGATATGTCATTTAGTACCGAAAATTGAAGAGCCCGCTGGTTAATCTCATTAATCAACCGTGTTTTCAGAATGGCACTGGCGGCAAGTCCTGCGATAGATTCAAGTAAATGCTGTTGTGTTGAAGAGTATTGATAATCAGCTGTTCGAACGCCAAGGGAAACAACACCGATGATATCATTACTACTCTTCAAGGGTGTCCCCATCCATTCGAAAAGTATGCCAATGTTATTGATTCCAAAATCTGTACTATAGTTTTCTGACCGAATTGTGTTACCAGTCGATATAATGCGCATTGAGGGAGATTTTTTCGCCTGAATGAGCAGGTTTTCTTTAGAATTAATGCGCTGATTGTCTTCGATTACAAAAAGGTTCAGAAGGCTTTTTGTTTTTTCATCATATAGTTGAATAAGAAAATCATCTGCAGGGATAATCTTTGTGGTCTGGTGGTAAAGAAGTTCTAGAATATCATCTAAGTGCAGAGTGGTGGTAACGCCTTCTGTTATACGATTAAGGATTTCCATTTCTTGCGTTTGATGTTCAAGAACACTAATTGCTATGCTGCGTTCGATTGCGATGGATGCTTGTCTGGTCATTATTTGAAGGAATAATATTTGTGGCTCTGTAAAAGGAGATGCTTCAATGTCTTGTCTGAGCGCTACCCAGCCATTTATGCTGAGGTTGTCTTGACCGGGTAATGGAAGAAAGAAATTGCATCCAGTCAATTGGATTCTAGATTGATCGTAAATCAAGATTGAAGGAAGGTTGGAAAAATCAAACTGTAAACTGTCCTGTTGAACCAGTGTTTTTGCCAGACTGCTGTCCTCTGGAAATATTACCTCTGTGATTTCAGTGCCTGGTTTTGAAGTAACAGCTGTATAACTTTTGTCTTTGTGATCCATTAAAAAAATATAGAGCAATTCAGGATGAAAAGACTCATTAATGTGACTGCTGAGTATTTGGGCGATTTGATTTATCGATTGATGCCCCATTAATTCAAGCGCAAGGTTCTGTAAATGAGCCTGATAGGTGTCGTAAGATTTATGAAAAACCCTGTGAAGATATTTTTTCAGTGATTGGTGGATAGGGAAGAATAGTAGAGCCACCGCAAATGCAGATAAGCCGAGGATCAATGGGTTATCTATTTGCAGCAAATTTTCAAAAAGCAGGACAGCTCCCCCGACGATTAACGCATATGCAATTGTGACTGCTGCGCTCAGTGCTGAATATGGCACCTTTTGACGAATGACAAGTTTTGCTTTAGGAGAAGAATTTTTTATTTTTGCCATAACCGGACTCATTCACAATCGGCGAATAAATATTAATTGTGGTACTTTCTTCAGAGGATTCTATAATGAAATTCACTATAGAATTCAAGTTCTTATGGTTAGAGTATAGCTGAACTATGTTGACAATAATATTAAAAATTCAGTTTCATCAAAAAAGGAGCATAGCCAATTCTTGCTGGTAAGCTCTCATTTCTGGTGTTTCACTTCCCATTAATTCCAACACTCCTAAGAAAACTTTTCGGGCTTTCCCATTTCTGTAGCTGCGGTCTGACCTAATGATGCTTAATAACCCATCCAGGGCAGCAGGAATATTTCCATTATCGATGAGTCGCAATGAGGTCTTAAAAGTGATGTCCAGCTCGTTCAAAGCTGGCAGGGAAGCCGATTTATAATTTCCCAATTCAATCGCTAATGGTTTTAGCTGTTCAGCATTTTGAGCCTCTCTGCACGTTGGGAAATTATTTAAGATAGAAAGTGCTTGTTCGATATTTCCCTGGGCGATGAAAGCTTTGCTGATTCCAAGCAGTGCCCCGGGTTGGGTTGGGTCTTTTATTAAAAACTCTCGATAGGTCTTCTCTGCTTGGGCCCATTGATGATCAATTAGCAGGTTGCTGGCCTTTTCTAACGTAAGGTTTTTACTATTTGATTGACTGAGCGTCACAATGAGTTCTCGAATCTTTTTTTCAGGAATTAGCCCGAATGCTTCATGGACTACCTTCCCATGACTGATTGCTTTGATGGCAGGGATGCTGCGGATGTTATAAAGCAAAGAAAGATTGGGATTTGCATCAACGTCTACTTTTGCCAATCGGAAGATGTCTTCTTGTTCCACGAAAATCTTTTCTAAAAGTGGAGACAGAGTACGGCATTCTCTACACCAGGAAGCCCAAAACTCAATAATTACGGGTGTGTTTTGCGAATAATTGATTACTTCGAATTGGTGATTGTTTTCATTCACATGAACGATATTGTGGGAAGACATAACATATATCCTTTTCTTTTCTTTAACTTAATTGTACTCGCTATCTATTAGAAATATATTGAAAATGAAAATTCACTTTTTTCTGGATAAGAGTTTTTCGGATATTTCCGGCACTATTATTCTGGTTTTAGTTCTGGGCTAGAAGGGGTGATTTCTAGTTAAGACTGTGCGGTTATCAGGTATTATTGAGCAGAAATATTTTTCAGCGCAAAATCGAGCAGGCTCGATTATAATCAGCTTGAGATTCTACTAAACCTTAGATTGCATACAGAGAAGTATGCTGTCTGATAATTCTGAGCTATAAAACTAAGAATAAGAAATTAAGGAGTGAGATGAAACGCATTGGAATACTTGGAGGAATGAGCCCGGAATCTACGGTCGCATATTACGAACAAATTATTCGGCAATATATGGCTGAATTTCATGATCATGGTTATCCTGAAATATTGATTCATAGTGTAACTTTTCAGCCCTATATTACATGGCAAGAAAAGAATCAATGGGATGCGATGGCTGAAGAATTAACCCAGGCTGCGCAAGGGCTGGAGAAAGCTGGCGCTGATTTTATTGTGATTGCAACAAACACGATGCATAAAGTTGCCAAAGAAATCCAATCTGGGATTAATATTCCGGTTTTGAGCCTGCTTGATGTGGTTGCTGAAGCAATTCTTTCACAGGGTATTGATTGTGTTGGTTTATTGGGAACGAAATATACGATGGAGGATGGGTTTTATACGGAAGCGCTAAACCAAAAGGGGATTGATGTGCTAATTCCATTACCAAAAGATCGGGATGAAGTGCATCGCGTTATCTTTGAAGAACTAATTGCCGGAGAAGTATTTAAGAGTTCAAAAGGAAAATATTTGGCAATCATTGAAGAATTGAAGAGCCGAGGAGCCAGTGGTGTCATTTTAGGCTGTACAGAGATACCACTTCTCATTCAAGCATCAGATACCGATATTGCAGTGTTTGATACAACGATCCTACACGCAAATGCTTCTTTATACTATGCTTTAAAATGATTTAAAAGGCGCTGAATTAAACTCAGAGCAATTGCCTGAGTTTAATTCAATAACCTAGTCCCGTCAAAAGGTGTTTTTATCCTTTTACGGGGAGGAAGCTTCAGTTGCAACAGCTTCCGTAGTCGCAGTCGGAGTGGGGGTTTCTGTTGGAACAGACGTGTTTGTTGGTTCAGGAGTTGGTTCAACAACTTCAATTGTTACATAGAAACTAGTTAACCCATCACTATTGATACCGAATATGTCTCCATCGGCGGTTTTGAACTTGAAGTATGCTGTGTAGGTACCAGGAGTCTCTGGCGCTATTAGATCTATGCTGATATTGATCAGCATACCTGCCGGTACCTCAATCCCTGTAGTTAATGGGGTTTCCGCCGGGGCTCCAAGATCATCACCGTCTATGAAGATAACAAGATAATCACTATTCCATGTGCATGTTCCATTGTTGATCATTTGCCAGATTTTCGTAAAACTTTCTCCTGGCAATACCTGAGCCCCATCGGGGTAAGTAATATCTGCCACAAAGTCGGCAATATTGCTGCATTTACTGGGGATTGTTGGATGAACCTCAGTAGCAGTTGTCTGGTCTTTGGTTTCTGTAGCACTCGCTTCTTCTGTGTATTTGGCAGTGGGAGATGCTGTAATCGTGACAGTTGGTGTACTTGTCCCTTTTTCATCAGCCATTTCAGTTAATTGTGCTGCAACGGTAGCTGCAGCCTGTGTATAAACAGCCTGAGCATCCTCTGTTGATGAATTCCCTTTATTACACGCTGATAAAACCAGCATGAAGCTTAAAAGAAATAGGAAGATGTACATATATTTTTTCATCGGTTAGCCCTCTTTTATTGAGGTCGTCACAGTTATCATCTTGTCCCCTTCACGAATCGCATTAACGACATCCATTCCTTCAACGGTTTTTCCAAATACGGTGTGGTGGCCATTAAGATGAGGTTGAGGAGAATGAGCAATAAAGAATTGACTGCCGTTGGTGTTTGGTCCAGCATTTGCCATGGACAATGAACCTGTTTCATGGATCAGGGGATTCCGCTTTGTTTCATCAACAAATTGATATCCGGGTCCGCCACGTCCTGTTCCGGTTGGATCTCCGCCTTGAATAACAAAATTTGAAATAACACGATGAAAACTGATGCCATCGTAAAACCCTTCATTGGTCAGAAAAACGAAGTTGTTTACTGTGATTGGGGCATGTTCGGGATAGAGTTCAAGTTTAATCAATCCTTTGTTGGTGTTCATTTCAACGATGTATGTTTTAGTAGTGTCAATACCCATTTCAGGTGCTTCTTTCCATTGTTTTTTTGACATTTATTTTATTTCCTTTCAATAAGTGAAACCTGTGTTCACTTTGATTAAATAATTATTTTTAATATGGTCTTGTATCGAAATCTTCAACCACATATTTTTCCAACTTGTCCATATCTGCTTCTTGTTCTGGAATGTATTGCTTATAAATAGAGAACCCCAATTTCTTTGTGGCGTTTCTGTCTTCAGATACAAGGGGATGCCACCAGGCGAGGTCTTTTCTTTCAGCCAACAGTCGATATGCGCAGGTGGAAGGCATCCAATCAATCTCGTCAACAACATCGGGTGATAGTAATATGCAGCTTGGCATAATTTCATGCCGGTTAGGGTAGTCTGTGCATTGGCACGTTTTGGAATCTAAAAATTTGCAGGCAACATTAGTATAAAAAAGTTCATTTGTGTCAATGTCCTGAATTTTATATAAACAGCATTTTGCGCAGCCGTCACATAAAGATTCCCATTCTGGTTGACTAAGTTCCAGGAATGTTTTTTCTTGCCAAAAATGTTTCTCTGTAAGTTTCAATGGCAAGTTTGTGAAAGATCCGTCAGGCTGAGGATTGAAAGTCACCACTCGTTTAATTGCCATCATGTTGACGGGACCATAAATATGTGGAAATTGTTCGTCAACATCAACAGCTTTTTCATATTTTAAAGGGGCGTGTAATTCATTTTCACTAATCGCAAGGATTATAACATCTAATCTGCCACGATAAAAATTATTTGCTACTCGAAGTATCTGGTGTTTATTTGAACAATGAATAAATCCTTCGTTCTCTAAACTATCGCATATGTATATATGGCTGGAGATGGCATCTTTCCAATCCTGCAATTGAGCGATGTGATAGATCATCTATCCTTTTTCCTTTAAAATTGCTCTGGCATCTAAGGCAAATGCACCTTTTCCTATTTCATGTACAAG
>CAZQSG010000061.1:0-16246 GCA_964595925.1 uncultured Anaerolineaceae bacterium
TGAACGACTTGCGTTGTGGTATGAGGGTGCTGGAATGCCAGTGTTATTGTTTTTTGAGGAGGGAAATGATTCTTTGACACAAGAATTTGCGAAATCTCTGTTTCCGGTTCTGCCAGAAAATGTTTATGCTCATTTCAGACCCGGATTAGATAAAATTTACCAGGAAGTCTATGATCTGGATTCTCATGGACTGCACCATAAAATGGCACTTCTGCACTCGGAATATTTAGATAAGATTGATAGTAGTGGCACGGTGAAATGTAGTATGGATGATTTACCGTTGTTAACTGAACTTTATACGAAGGCCTATTCGGGGAATTTCTTTGACCCTCGTATGCTTGAAACTGGTCAGTATTATGCAATTCGTGAAAACGGCATGTTTATCAGTGCTGCTGGTATTCATGTTTATTCTGAAAAATACGGAATTGCGGCGATTGGAAATGTTACGACACTGCCTGATCGACGGGGTGAAGGGCTTGCTAAACGTGTGTGCGCCAGATTGTCTGTTGAGCTTTTGAAGCGAGTGAAGTATGTGACGTTGAATGTGAAGGCGGACAACGCCCCTGCGATCGCAGTTTATGAGCAGCTTGGATTTAAATGGGTAGCTGATTATACTGAATATATTCTGAGACGAAAAAATTAGATGATTGAATGAAACAAAAAACAACTGGTTTATTTCAAATTTTACAAAAAACCTGGTATTGTTATTGCACAGAAAGAGGGTATCTTTAAAATTCTCATTATTTTATGAATTTGTTTATAATGGTATTAGTGAGTAGGTATTGATTAGGATCACTGTTTTCCTGCAAAATTGTTGTGCGGGAAGGTTAGAAAAATATTTGATTTTAGGTGAAAGAGCAACTGGTAAATTGCTGGCGACTTAAGGAGAAGGACTATGGATTTTACTCAGATTATGCAGCGATTTGTACGGCTGAGAGAAAAATTTCATCATGGTGAACTTGATGCAGAAGCCTTCGAAGAGCAGGTTAACAGCATGGTGTACAAAGATGACAAAGGACGTTACTGGCAGATTGGGGTTGAGAGTGGTAAGTGGTATTACTATGATGGCGAAAAGTGGATTCAGGACGACCTCTTAGAAAATAATGCTTCTGAGACTGAATCGGATGAAATCGAAACGGTTGAAGAAAAAACTCCTGACTTCTCACTTGAACATTTCTTTGCAGATCCTGATACAGATGAAAAGGAAAACAGCGTAACAGAAGAGGCATTTGATCAGGCTTTTGAAGCGCAGTTGGCCGCACAATTTGCTGATAGTTCTGGTTCTCAGGTGTTTGACCTTTTCAGTGAAGAGGATGTTTTTGCAAATATTCTTCCTCAAGAGCCTGAAGGAGATGAACTTTCTGCTCCTGCAGAAGAAGTTGAAGGGCTTGCAGAACATCTTCTGCCCACACAACCGGTCAGCATTGAATCTTTGTTGGGGGAAGGGGAAGAAATTTCTGAATTATCAGATCAAGAGATTGATTTCTTATTTACGTCAGATCGAGATGTTGATTCAGGCGGTAGCAAAGCAGAAATCTTTGATGAGGAAAATCTGGCCGACCTCCTGCTTGAAGGAGAGGAAGGTACTGATGAAATGTTTGAGAAGGGCAGCACGCCCTATGATAGAGATCAAAAAATAACCACTGGCGAACTCAAAATCAAGGCGGAACCTGTTTCAAATAACTCGATCAAATCTTTGTTGGGTTCATCTTTTAAAGAGGTTATAACGGAAGAAGGCGCGGATAAAGTCGATAAAGACATCTCCGATGAATTGGAAGAATTATCGGAAGAATGGTTTGGGCCAGAGGTTACGGAAAAGGAATATGAAGAGTTGCGCTGGAAAGATATTGATGCGCCGGCTCCAGAGGTTCAGGCTTTGTCAGGTGATGAAGAAGCAGTGGAAGAATCTATTGATCTCGAAGAAGTGTATGATGATCCTGACTTACAAGACAAAGTAGAAGAAGATCATTTAGAGTTCGTAATCCCCGAAATTGAACCAGAGCAGGAAGATCCAAATGTTTCTCCAGATGATACACCGACAAAAAAGAAGAAGAGGAAATGGGTGCTTCCGGTTGCAATAATCGGTACCATAGGAGTGATCCTGGTTGTGATTCTGGCAGGAATTTATTATGCTTTTATTTTGGGCGCGAAGGGTGATTCTCCGTTAGCTCAGGAAGAAGGTGAATTCCCGTTGGCTCAAGAAGAACAAGTACTCCTGCTTGAGCAGGATGAAAATTTACTGGTGTTTGATGATTTTAGTGATAACCTGAGTGGGTGGCCGATTCTGGATGATTATTCAGTGGGCGTGGGAAATTATACAACTGGTTTTTATTACCTTTATGCGATTTCTCCTGATATGCCAACCATTGCTACGATTGATGCCAGTTACGCTGACATGCTGTTAGAGGTAGAAACCGCGCAATTCAAATTAGCAGAGGGTGTCCTTACTACTTATGGTGTGATGTGCCGTGTGCAGCCAAATGGGGATGGATATTCCTTCAGGATTACCAGTGATGGACAATTTGCAATTGAGGAATACCGGAACGGCGTTTTCTTGCCCATAAATGGGTGGAAATACTCCGAGGTGATTAAAGCAGGGCAGGAAGTGAATCAGAATAAATTCAAAGTGTTCTGCAATGGCAATCAGCTTTCATTAGAAGTTAATGGGCAGGTTTTAGATATAGCGGTGAGTGACACTTTTTCAGAAGGCAGTATCGGTTTGTTAGCTCAAACAGGGGGTGAAGAAAGTTCCGCAGAGGTACATTTTGACAATTTGTACCTACGCAAGCCCTGAGTGCTGTTATGTGATATCTGAAATGTTGCAAAATTTGAGAATCCAGCTAACGTTATTTAAAGAAATCCATCGCAGCTGCAATGGATTTCTTTTTTACCCAGGGTTTTCATATTTTTTTATTATTCATTTATAAGAGCCTGTTAAAAAAAAGAAATGCGCTAAGAATTCGTTAAACTGGTTATAATTTTATCTATGCAATATTCATATGAAGTCCCTGACGGGCGGAGTGATAAAATTCCACTCGACGTATATGTAAAAATCTTCGGAGCATACCTTGGCTCGCGTTGGAAATTACTACTGGCTTTATTCATAACGGTTGTGGGCAGCATTGTCTTTCAGTTGATCAATCCACAAATTATCAGTAATTTCATTGACAAAGCGATGGCTGGTTCTCCACAAGATGTTCTCGTTCAATTGGCAATTACCTTTCTGATTTTCTCCCTTTTGCAGCAGGGTCTCGTAATGGTATCCACCTATCTTGCCCAATTGATCGCCTGGGAGTCAACCAACGATTTGCGGAATGATGTGATGCAGCATTGTTTGCGGTTAGACCTCTCTTTCCATAATAACCATACGCCTGGGGAAATGATTGAGCGTATTGTAGGTGACATCCAACAGCTAGGTGATTTCTTTTCACGTATGACTGTAATGTTGTCAGCCAATATCTGTTTAATAGGAGGCATTTTGGTGCTTCTATGGCGCGAAGATTGGCGTTTAGGAATCACACTTACAGTGTTTGTAAGTATCATTTTAATAGTATTGTATTTAACCCGTAATATCGCAGTAAAGTCTTTTCGTGATGCGAGGAAAGCGGCAGCTGATTTATTTAGCTTTATTGAGGAACGGCTGGCCGGTATGGAAGATATCGTGGCAAATGGCGGGCGAGAGTACACTATGTTTCGGATGGCGCAATTTTATCGTCAGTTTCGAAAAGCCAGTATGAAACGCTCTGTAATGGGGAATATTTTCTATGTTACTGGATTTTTACCATTTTTGATTGGCACGACGATTGTTTTGGGGATCAGTGCGGATTTATTTTTAAATGGTGTAATTTCCATTGGAATCGTTTACTTGACCTTCCATTACACTGTAATGTTGCGCAGGCCTTTGCAAATGATCGGGTTTCAGATGAGAAACCTGCAGAATGCGACAGCCGGTATCTGGCGGTTGAATGAGCTTCTTGAAATAAAATCTTCTGTGAATGAACCTGTTACAGCGATACCCCTTTCAAAAGAAGAAAAACATGGGGCTTTGGGGGTTCAATTTGAGCAGGTGACTTTTCGATATGATGATAAACCTTCCTCCGATCAGATTGCTCTGGCTAAACGCGAGAAGGAAAAAAATAAGACAGACGAACTCATTCTCAAAGGGATTGATCTCAACCTTAAGGCAGGGAATATTTTAGGATTATTGGGGCGAACGGGTAGCGGTAAGACGACAATGATTCGATTATTATGTCGTTTATATGATCCCATTGAAGGCGCGATTCGCATTGGGTATCCTGGTGAGCAGATGGTGAATTTACGGGATTTGACACTCAAAGATCTCAGGCGGGATGTGGGTGTGATTACCCAACAGGTACAGCTTTTCTATGCCTCCATCCGAGACAATCTAACCTTTTTTGATCGCAGTATACCGGATGAACGCATTTTATCTGTGATAGAAGAGCTGGGGGTTGATGCTTGGTTTAAAGCGCTGCCATATGGGTTGGATACTCGAATTGAAACAGGAGCAATCGGCCTGTCTGCGGGGGAATCGCAATTGCTCGCATTTACACGTATATTTTTACGAGATCCGGGGTTAGTGATTCTGGATGAGGCATCTTCAAGAATTGATCCCGCAACGGAAGCGATGCTTGAACAGGCAATGGGCCGGTTAATCCAAAATCGGACCGCTATTATCATTGCCCATCGCCTGACAACAGTGCAGCGGGCCGATGAAATCATGATCCTTTCGGGGGGGGAAGTTCAAGAGTATGGAAAGCGAACTGTACTGGCAGCTGATGGAACTTCAATATTTTCGCAATTGCTGAAGACAGGCATTGAGGAGGTGTTGAAATGACATCACAAGAAATACCAACCTCAAATCCCACGAATGCATCAGTACATCCAATATACCATATCTGGCAATTGGTGAAATATAAACCCTGGCTTTACACGGGATTCTTTATCCTGGAAATGTTCTTCTTTGTTGTGTTTCCACAGGCAGTAGGTTTACTCTCTCGTGAGTTTTTTAATTCTCTAACTGGTGATGCTGGTCTTGCGTTAAACCATTGGGGTATTTTGGCATTGATAATTGCTGTGTCAGCGGCAAAAAATATCGGGTCACTGCTTGACTTTCTGATCCATACAATAGTTCGGGTTAATTTTACAGGTTTGATGCGCAGTAATATGCTTCTTCGATTACTAAATCATCCGGGCGCTTCACCCTACCCTGAATCTACGGGAGAAACGATCAGTCGTTTTCGAGGAGATGTCCGTGAAATTGCTATGTTTGCAAATGAGCTGATTGCGCCTATTGGACAGGGAATTTTTGCCATAATTGCGGTAGTGGTCATGTTCCAGACCAGTCCTAAAGTTACGCTGATTGCAATTGCTCCCACGATCATTATCCTGGTTATATCACCGTTCACAACCAAGAGGTTTATAAAACTACGTCGCAGTCGGCGGTCAGCTTCAGGACGTTTGAGTGGTATGATCAGTGAGGTTTTCAGCGCAGTCGAGTCAATGAAGGTATCCGGTGCAGAAAACAGTGTAATTGATCAATTTAACTATCTAACAGAAGATCTGAAACAAAAAGCTCTGAAAGACACCGTGTATCATGAATTTATTCACGCTGGATATCAGAATATTAATAATGTGGGGACAGGACTGATTTTATTGGTTATTGGGAGTATGATGGAGGGGCAGACTTTCACAGTGGGGGATTTCAGCCTTTTTATCTATTATCTCGGGTTTATCAGCAATTTTATGGGTGTTTTTGGTGATATCATTGCACATTACCAGCAAATCAAAGTGTCTAATGAACGGATCACTACGGTTCTCTCTCCCGCTCCGTCGGAAGCGCTGACAGAGCATAATGAAATTTATCTGACTGGCAAACTGCCTGAGGTTCCATTTATTGTTAAAACTGAGAAACATCGACTCAATGAACTTCGCGTGGAAGGTTTGACTTATCAATTTGGGGCAACTGGCCGCGGTGTTGAAGACATTACTTTTTCTGTTCCCAGGAACTCTTTTACAGTCATCACAGGGCGGATTGGCTCGGGGAAAACAACTGTACTGCGAGCCATTTTGGGATTGTTGAAAAAACAGACTGGTACCATTTATTGGAACGGCGAGAGGGTTGAAAATCCAGCCACTTTTTTTGTACCTCCTCGCAGCGCCTATACACCGCAGCTGCCACAGTTGTTCTCAGAGACAATGAGAGAGAATGTTTTGATGGGAATGCCAGAAGGTGAGGTTGATCTGGATTTCGCGCTTTATACTGCTGTGATGGAAGACGACTTGAAGGTGATAGAAGATGGTCTGGATGCCATGCTGGGGGCTAGAGGTGTGCGTTTAAGTGGTGGGCAGCGACAACGTACTGCTGCTGCTCGTATGTTTATTCGCAAACCAGAATTACTGGTGCTGGATGATATTTCGAGTGCTTTAGACGTAGAAACCGAGAAGAAACTCTGGGAGCGTGTTTTCGCATTTGAACATCATACCTTATTGGCTGTTTCACATCGCCACACGGTGTTGGAACATGCGGACCAGATTGTGCTTTTGAAAGATGGACATGTTCAGGCTGTTGGCACTTTGGAAAACCTTCTGGAAGAAGAGGAAGAAATGCGTCAGTTGTGGCAGGGCAAAACTGATCATGCGATGGCTGGATAAAAAACAATTACCCGTGCGATAAAAAATGAGGTTAGAAATCGTAGGCTGTCAGGCTATCATACACCGATCTCTTCCGCTTTGCCGGTTTTGGCCTGTGTTGATGAGATTTATCGTGTTAGCAAAGAAAGACGGATTATTCCCATGTGTGTGTGGTTTTGAGAAAATACTCTTCGCAGTTTCAGAAGAAAAACGAAAATCTATAGTTTTCTCAGAATATGCAGATTATAATTATTTGTGATGAGGATATATCGTTTATTTTCAACTGCCAATGCAGCTTCTTTCTCGGTCTCTTTTGAAGAACGTCGAGCTTTTTTTGAGTTGCTTCGCCAGCGTCAGTTAGAAGCTGGATCCTCTTTTTTTTCAAAGCTATTATCTGAAACCTGTCCCTGCTGCGGGTATCCGGTATTTGATCGAGAGAGTAAACGAAATCATACTTGTTTGATCTGTGGGTGGCCCTTCCAATCATTAAGCAGTAAGAAGCAGCTTTGGAAAATGCTGGAGGATGCGCGCGGGGCGTTTGAAAAAGATTGGATTGCCGTTCCTCTGACGGATGTTCAGGCCTGGTTAGGTTGGGATACTCCTTTCGATTTAAAGCTGCATCAGGCAATTGTTTCCTTCTTCAATCGGATGGTGGGGGAAAGCCAGTATGAAATGTTGAACCATCTGCTGGAAGCCTGCCATCAATTGTTAAGTTATCTGGCTTTCCGGAGAGATGTGGGGATGCAGTTGTGGGAGTCTCACAAGAAAATTTTGGATGATAATGAGGAGGCTTTTTTTGATTTCAATGAAAATGAAATCAAAAAAACTTTCTTTGATTTTGTAGATGCGGTTGAATGGGATTATTTGAATTATTTTTTAAATCCCCATTATTGTCTATCTGTGTCGTATGATCCGGAAAAAGATGTGCTTCTCCATTTTGAAGTTGCTGAAACAAATGCATTAGAAGAGCGAGACTGGACATATTTCTCGTTGAATTTACAGGTGGATGATCCTTTGTTTTTGCAATTGGATCATGGAGCGATTGGTGAGCCCACGCTGGTTGCCTTATGTGATTTCACGGGAAAACCAC
The DNA here is from genome assembly GCA_964595925.1 of uncultured Anaerolineaceae bacterium. GTDB lineage: Bacteria > Chloroflexota > Anaerolineae > Anaerolineales > Anaerolineaceae > SpSt-1165. The sequence continues at coordinate 7,742 of CAZQSG010000061.1, forward strand.
TTGGTTTTGCACCTTTGGATCATACACCGCAGATAATGGAATGGATGAAAAGAGGGGCTCATCTTTCAGCGGTTGTAGAGAAGGTTGACGTCGAAGGCCAACAGTTGCAAGTAGGGGTTAAATTGCTTTGTTTCAGTTCTTTATGGTGTCTTGACGGGGATCATTAAGGCGCTCCATTCATCAACTCGCCAGAATCTTGTCTTCTCAATACGGCAAAGCACTTCACGTTGGGTTGCAGCTCCACTGCAAGTAATGGCGATACGTATGGTGCCTGTAAGTGGATCCCCTGATAATTTCGGGATGGAGAACCTGGTTCGAAAGGGTGAAGGTGGAATTCGATACTGGTTTTCCGGACCGCATCCCAGGATATAGGCATCAGGAATTGCTGGTGACAGTTTCAATTGCGTTGCGATAGACACCTGATCATTCCGAGAGAGCTGCAAATTTTCAAAACCTTCTTTTCCAGGTTGCAGGCGCAGGGAATGAACAGCCAATGTCAGTGCGGACAAACCAGAAACCGATTTAAGACGGTAAAGATGCAGAGCCAACAGGAAATTTAACACAGCACCTTCTGGTGAGGTTTGTAATTTAGCGTGCAGCTGGCGATAAGTTAGGAGTGTTTCAGGGCGGTGGTTTAGAGCGATTATATGTGACAAAGAGTCTTCCTTTTATTTGGCGCTAATGATATTCACTTTCACTCCAATCATAATTGAAAATTCAGTGCATTGGTGTTGTTTCCAAGCATTTTTCATATGAGATAAATGTAAAAAAATGAATGAGTAAAAGTTTTCGATGCTGAACTGAGAAGAACAGTTGCAATAGAAAAGTAAAAATCATAAATAGTGAGGGCACTTCAGTATTTCGCCGTCATTTCCTGCTGAACTGAGTTTAATGGTTCGCTTTGAATTGAACTCTCGGTTATAATTTAATTTGAAAAATAAAAGCTGACATCATCCGACATTTGATTGGTTATTGATGAATGGAGACTTAAAAATGTTTCAGGATTTAAAGATTTTCGGGAAACGTGTTTGTTTTATCGGTGCACATCCTGATGATATTGAAATTGGTGCTGGTGCTTTGATCGCCAAGATAGTTGATCAATGCGAAGTCATGTGTGTGACACTTTCGGACAATCAGAAGAATCCATTGCTGGCGAATGTGCTGGTTGAGCATCGAGAAAGTATGAAGATTTTGGGTGTGAAACCCGGCAATGATATTGTCGCTGAATTTGAAACCCGTAAATTTCCACAATTACGTCAGGAAATTCTCGAATATATACTAAAGATTCATCGTGAGTTTCGCCCAGAATTGGTTTTTGTTCACAGTCAGGCTGATATTCACCAGGATCATAATACGGTCACTAATGAAGCACTGCGTGCTTTTCGTGGTGTTACTGTGTTGGGATTTGATGTAATTCGCAGTAGTTATGGTTTCTTTCCGCATTTCCTTGTTGGTGTCAATGAGGAAGATATGGAGAAGAAAATTGCTGCTCTTGCTGCCTATAAGACCTATGCGGATAGATATTATTTTAGCAGCGAGCTGACTCGTTCTATTTTGGTGCGGAATGGAGCTGTTGCTGAACGGCCCCTGGCCGAAGGCTTTGACATCCTTCGAGTGATTGCAGAATTTACACCGGAGAGTGATAATGACAGGTAACGCACTTGAAATCCATGATCTCTGTGTTGATGTGGATAATGAGGTTATTTTACAGAATGTTAATTTGATAGTGCCTAAGGGTGAAGTTCATGCATTGCTTGGGCCAAATGGGGGTGGAAAAACATCTTTGATGATGACGATCATGGGTTTTTCTGGGTATCAAGTGACGAAGGGAAAGATCCTTTTCAATGATGAAGATATCACCCAGGCTTCAATTACCGAACGGGCACAACTGGGCATCACAGTTGCCCAGCAGCGTCCGACGACAATTGAGGGGGTTCAATTGTCGCAGGTGTTAGATTATATTATCGGGCATGAACCTAAAAGCCAGGAATTGGTTTCTCACTATCTGAGCGAAGCAAAGATGAATGGTTTTTTACAACGAGAAATAAATGCTGGTTTGTCAGGTGGTGAAATTCGTCGCTCAGAATTATTACAGTTGATTGCCATGCGTCCGATGTTTGCGATGCTGGATGAACCGGATTCAGGAGTTGATGTAGGATCGATTGAATTAGTCGGGCGGATGATCAATGAGATTTTCTCTCAAGATCCGATGCACCCTGCCAAACGACGATCGGGTTTGATAATCACTCATAGTGGTCTTATGTTGGACTATGTTTATACTGATAAGGCACATGTGATTATTGATGGAAGGATAGCCTGTTCTGGGAATCCGCGATTAATTTTGGAATCGGCGGGAACAACAGGTTTTGACAATTGCGCAGCATGTCTCCGTGGTGAATATTTTGGGGTGGTGCAGGAATGACGGATAAATTGATTGATCTTTCGCAATACAAGATAACGGATGAGGAAACTCAAGCACCTCATTTTGAATCTGTGCTCAGGCTTGAGCATGGAGAAGCCGCAGGTTTAGCGAAAGTGGGGGTGATATTGGATGAGGGACAACGATCTGGCACATATCTTATGCGTGATTTTCATTCGGTATGCTCGTACAGCAATGTGGAAGGGTTAGAGATATTGCCGATCGCGGAGGCCTTACGGAAATACGATTGGCTGGAAGAAAAATATTACTGGCAGTTGATTCATCCTGATGAAGACCAAATCACTAATCTTGTGGAGTCTCAGGAAGAACCACAGGGATTCTTCCTGAAGGTTTTTGCTAACCACAAGGTAGAATACCCGTATCAGACAGCATTATATATGGCATCTGCGAATATTGCCCAGGTCATTCATAATATTGTGGTGGTAGAAGAGGGTGCCTCTCTGGAGCTTATTACTGGATGCCTGACTCATCAACAGGTGGATCGGGGATTGCATTTTGCGGTAACAGAATCTTATGTAGGGGAAAATGCAAAACTTACCAATACTATGGTGCATAGCTGGGGGGCGGATGTTACGGTGCGTCCACGAGCAGCAACATCGGTGGATGCAGGAGGGATATTTACCAGTAATTATGTATCCATGCGAACGGGTGCGGATATTGTTTCAAATCCCAGCATTTATTTAAATGGTGAAGGGGCATCGGCAAATTTTATGTCAGTCATTCTGGCTGAAAAAGGGAGTCATGTAAATACAGGTACGACAGTGTATTTGAATGGCACAGACACCAGCGCAGAGTTGAAACACCGTGGTGTTTCAACGGGAGGACAAATCTACCAGGGGGGATTGGTGATTGGAAATAACTCCTGTCGCGCTCATATAGATTGTTCGGGGATGTTGATTGGTGAGGCTACGGATGGTTTCATTCAATCTGTGCCTGGAATTCGTGCTAACAGCAATGAGGCCCAACTCAGCCATGAAGCCAGCATTGGAAGGATCGCACCAGAGCAGGTGGAATATTTAATGTCGCGTGGATTTGAGGAGGGTGATGCGATTTCTCTGATTATTCGTGGTTTTTTGGATGCTGGAATTACGGGATTAGGGTCTGAATTAGATGCTGCGATACGACATATCACGGATGTAGCGGCGCAAGGGGAAGGTTAAAGTTATAAAGAATCAGATAAAGTAAAGAGCCTGCTGATTAGGCAGGCTCTTTACTTTTTGAGGACTTTATTAGAAGGGTTAAAATGCAGATTCTTGTTAAAAAAAGTAAAAAATTGCTTTGAATAAAAATGGTTTCCATTGGCGAAAGAGAAACCGTAAAAAATAAAAAAACCTGACGGGATATCCGCCAGGTTGTCTTTTTGAATAATATCCAAAATTTGGCAACCTGACTGTCATGACTTTTTCAAGCTTTAGACTCTCGGCTTTGCGTCCCCAACTTTCGTTGAGTTTGCCCTTTACAATTTTGTAAGGTGTGTTTCCTAAACTATTAATTTACTATTTACATAATAGCACAAACTAGTGGGAAAATCAATAAATTATTGAATGATATAAAAAACCAAATCAGGAGGGTTGCTCCTGATTTGGTTTTTGAGAATAAAATATTATTATTTTGTGGTTATTCTTCTACCCAGTTACTAACACTACCACTCCAGAGACCGAGACCGCCAGACCAGAGACCGAGACCGCCGCTCCAGAGACCGAGACCGCCAGACCAGAGACCGAGGCCACCAGACCAGAGACCGAGACCGCCACTCCAGAGACCGAGACCACCAGACCAGAGACCGAGACCGCCACTCCAGAGACCGAGGCCACCAGACCAGAGACCGAGACCGCCGCTCCAGAGACCAAGACCGCCACTCCAGAGACCGAGACCACCACTCTGGATATCGGGATTATCATTCTCGGAGGCATAACTATTATTGGACTCTCTGACATCCTGTATTGTGTAAATATCCTGTTTTACATCATATACTGCATAACCCTGATAATGGGAGTCACCATTAATATCTGCCCAGATGTCCATGTCCTGATTGGCCTGTCCATTAATTCCCTCAGCAAAGACAGCATCCAGAGCATTGACGCGGCCAGCACCCTGTTGAAAGACGCTGTATAGTTCTTGACCTTCTTGTACTGATACGTCGTGGCCTTCAATGAATGGCATTGACGTTGAGGTCATCATAAGACGATGCTTGACTTCATCAGGTGTTAAATCAGGATTCTGTTGGTACATCAATGCGGCAATACCGGTAACTGTTGCAGCAGCTTGAGAAGTACCAGCCATTTCATAGTAGTGTGTGCCTGGAACCCGGGTTGCATCCTGGTCTTTTGAAATCTGACTGCCATTTGACATGGGTGAAACCATGTGTGCACCTGGTGCTATCAGGTCAGGTTTTGCAAAAGCATCAAGTGTGGGGCCAGAGGAAGAGAAGCTTGCGAGATAATCATCTTCCATATCCAATGGAGTGTACGCATCTGTGAAAGCACCGACTGTGATGACATAAGGATTATTGCCTGGTACGGTGATTGTCAGGGGATCAGGGCCTGTATTACCTGTGCATGTAATTACCGTAATTCCTGCAGCCCAGGCTTTCATTACTGCCTGGTTTAGAGGATCTGCCCAATAAGGGGAGTTTGCTTCAGCAGTTAAAGAGAGATTAATAAGCTTAATGTTGTACTCTTCTTTATGTTCAATCACCCATTCAATACCTTGAATAGCATTTGAATAAGTACCGTAGCCATCCTTATCAAGAATTCTAACAATAACGAGGTTTGCATCTGGTGCAACCCCGTTATATGATCCATCGCTGCCTGTTTCGCTGTTAGCTATGATTCCTGTGATGTGTGTACCATGCCCGTTGGGGTCTGTTAAATTATTCTTGCCTTCAACAAAGTCAATCCAGGCGAGGATTCTATTTTGTTTATCTGTAGTATTCTCTAGAGAATTGTAATTTGCCAATCCACTATCCAGGATTGCAACTGTAACGCCTTGCCCAGTGATACCCTGATCAGTAACATAATTCGCACCAGTGGCTTCAGGATAACCGGTGTCAATTATGTCGTTTTCACTGGTGAAACTACTGGCTTCGATATTTTCATTTGGAAATATCGAAGTGATTGTTTTTTCAGCAAAGAGAGCTTTAACCATTTGAGGATCAAGATCTGCGGCTACACTGTTAATAACTTCCAGCTCCATGGAAATCTGTCCACCATGAGCTTCTACTAGTTCAACTACTGTCGCGAGATCGCTTCCCTGAACTATATAGGATTGAATGGAGTTTGCTTCTGCGGATACAGGTATTGTTGAAAAAACGATCAATACCAGCATCATTAGAATGAAAAAATGATTAAATTTGAAACTTCTTTTTGCGGACATGTCTGACCTCCTGGGGGGTTAAAATAAAAAATCTAATGGCATGCCAGGTTCTTACGTCTATTGCATCGGTGGGGTACATAGATTGGCAACCTGGCAATCATAGTTAAAAAACCTTAGATCCATTAGCTTTGTGTCACCAGCTTTCGCTGATTTTGCCTTTTCAATTATTAATTCTTCGACGTCTTTCACTTAAAGTATACACATATCCCAAGTTTGGGAACTTTACAGAAATGTAAGCAACATGAAATGTGAGCGCACAAAAAGAGAGCGTCCCAGGATGGGCATCATATAAATTCTTGTTTCTTGTTGAATTTCTTTTTGGAAATCAATCCATGATGTGACCGTCTTTAAGATTGATGACTTTATCAACATAGTTGTTAGAAAGGGGATCATGCGTAGCCATAAGGATTGTTAATCCCTTTTCGGCAACGATATCTTTGAATAATTGAAAAATGTCACAGGCTGTAGAACTATCCAACTCGCCAGTTGGTTCATCTGCGATTAATATTTTGGGTTCGTTTGCTAAGGCTCTTGCTATGCCCACACGCTGCTGCTGGCCTCCTGAGAGTTCGTGTGGACGATGATTGATTCGTTGCTTCAACCCCACCATATCAAGATAAGAAATTACCCGTTGATGGCGGTTTTTCCCAGAAAGCCGATTCAAACGCAGCATGAGATCTACATTTTCATAGGCAGAGAGTGTTGGAATCAGTCCGAAGGTCTGAAAGATAAAACCCACATTGTCACGGCGCCAGGAGGTTGCTTTTTCTGTAGTAAAATCGCTGATAGACTCTCCAAAGATGGAGACTGACCCGCTATCTGGTTTATCCAGAGTGCTGATACAGTTTAGGAGAGTTGTTTTACCAGAACCAGAGCGCCCATTAAATGAATAAAATTTTCCTGCATGAAGATTCAGATTGATATTTGTTAATGCGTAGACTTCAACTTTTGCGCGATTTCGATAGATTCGAGAAACATGGTCTACCAGGACTGTATTTCGAGATAGTTTATCCGTCATCGGATTGTTTCTCCTTTTTCTTCGTGTGAAGGCGTTTACGTCCAGCCTGATAGATGCGCTCAAACACATTCCCTTGAGTTTCTATTTGTATCTGCATTTTTTGTTCCCGAATTTGCTGTATGCTTTTTAGGGTAGTCCCATCATCATTTTCAACGGCACGAATGAGAATGGCATCATCTATAAGTTCAATTTTGGCACGGCGTTTTATCCCTAAATGCTTGCGGTATTCATCTGGTATATGGATATTACCGGAGGAGTCAAAAATTGCCATTTCTTCGAACTGATGATCCGTTTCCTGGAGACTTTCTTCAAGGGGGGTTTCTGTGGGTAACTTTTCTACGAGCTGTATGGTTTGTTTGAGTGTTTCGGTTGCCACACGTCCATCACGGATAGTGACGACCCGATCAACAAACTTTTTAATTTCATTATCATGACTGACAACAATAATGGTCAGGTCAAGTTCCTTTTGAAGTTTACGGAGTGTGTCAAACAATTGTTTGGCCAGGTTAGAATCCAGTTCACCAGTGGGTTCATCAGCAAGAAGGATTTTAGGGTGGTTGATTAAGGCAATGCATAATGCTATGCGCTGTTGTTCACCTCCAGAGAGTTCGGAAAGGCGGTGATTACTGCGGTCCGTCATGTCAACCATTTTCAGAAGTTGGTCAATGTACTCTTCTTTGTCATGAGTTAGACTTCCTCCGATCAGGAGAGGTAGTTCAATATTCTCACGGCTTGTTAAATAGGGGAGCAGGTTTCGGGTAGCATGCTGCCATATAAAACCGACGGAATTCTGGCGGTATTTGTTTAATTGTTTCTGGTTCATTTGGGATAATTCGTGGTTTGCAACATGGATCCAACCACTGGTGGGTTGTTCCAAACCGCCAATCATGGACATTAAGGTTGTTTTACCACTGCCGCTTGCACCGACAATAGCAACAAATTCTCCTGGCATAGCGACAAAATCGAGGCCTTGCAGTGCCATTATCTCAAGACCTAATAAACGATAAACTTTTACAAGATTATCACATATGATAATTGGCTCTTGCTGCATCTCAGATAGTCTCCCCTAATTTGATGGCCTCAAAAATCTTGATCCTGCGAAGGAAGGCAACCAGGGCGAATATAAGTAGTAAGAAAAGGAAGAATAATAAAGCATAAATTTTGTTAATCTGGCTCCATGCTATTTGAATGAAATAGGGAGGAACCTGATCATATGTATCAGCCCCGATCTGCATATAAGGAACGAAAAAGCGGCTACTGAAAATACCGACAAGGGTTCCAACCACAGCGCCGCTGAAAATTAAGAAAACGAACTCCCATGCCAGGGTAGCGCCCATTTGTTTCGATGAAAGCCCAATAGCCCGTAGAACTCCCAACTCGATGGAACGTCGTCGCAGTGAAAACACTGCATATAGGAAGAACCCGAGGAAGGAGAGCAAGGCGGTGATAATGAAGCTAATTGTAAGCAATCCAAAAAAGCCCTGTCTCATTGGTTCCTGTCGCACTGTTGCGATCTGCTGACTGGCAGATCCTCCCGCGGACCAGGTAACTGAGCTCTTTCGGCTGATATACTTTGCAGTCTCTGATGGGGGGGTTGAACCATCGGTTTGGACTATGACTGAATAGGGGTAAGGGCCTGCACCCAATGAAAAAATGTAATTTAAGTTACCAA